>JAPKZO010000021.1 GCA_026393755.1 Acidobacteriota bacterium | reverse complement strand
TTCATGGCGAGCGTCAAGGTTCCGTGGATTGGATTCAAGGTCTTGGCGGCGGGCGCGATTGCCCCACGGGATGCCTTCAAGTTCTGCTTCCAGAACGGCTGCGATTTCGTGGTCGCGGGCATGTACGATTTTCAAGTCGCCGACAACACGAACGTCGCCAAGCAGATCCTCCTGGACAAGGACAAGCTCGGCAGAACCCGTCCCTGGCTGGCCTAGGGCGACAAGAGCCACGGCGAAAGCCCACGAACGGCCGCAAAGCATTTCACTTTGCGGCCGTTTGTGTCCTCGCATGAGGTGCCTGAGTGTGCGCAACGGAATTGGCCAGTAGGACTACTGAACTGGACCTGATTGCTCAAGCGGTCCGGTTCCACATTATCGACATGGTTCATGAGGCGCAATCCGGACACGTTAGCCCGGGCCTTGGCGCGGCGGACATCGTTACGGCGCTCTATTTCGAGACCATGCGAATCGATCCGAACGATCCGGACATGGCCGATCGCGACCGCTTTGTTCTTTCGAAGGGGCATTCCTGTCCGGTCCTGTACGCCGCGCTGGCATTGCGCGGCTACTTTCCGGTCGAGGAACTGAAGACGCTCCGGCGATTGGGCAGCAGGCTCCAGGGACACCCGGTCAAGGGAACCGTCCCGGGGATCGAAGCGACGTCCGGTTCCCTCGGCATGGGCGCGTGCCAGGCTGTCGGGATGGCGCTCGAGGGGAGGATGTTGGGCAAGGATTACGACGTCTGGGCGCTGCTAGGCGATGGCGAGCTCGATGAGGGCGTCATATGGGAGACATCGGCTTCGGCGGCGAAGTACAAACTGGGCAACCTGGTCTTCATCGTTGACCGGAATGGTCTGCAGACGGATGGTCCGTGTGAATCCGTGATGCCGATGGAGCCGATTGACAAGAAGTTCGAGGCCTTCAACTGGAAGGTCATGAAGATGGACGGGCACGACATGCTGGACATCTTGACGACCCTTCAGGCGGCGCGAGACTATCGCAGCGGCCCGGTCTGCGTCATCGCGAAGACGATCAAGGGCAAGGGCGTGCATTTCATGGAGAACACTACGGAGTGGCACGCGAAGGCTCCGAACGATGAGCAGTATGCGCGAGCCGTCGCCGAGCTGCGGGCGGGGCGGACATGAGTCTAACGAAGGCGACATTCGCGACGAGGCGCGCATTCGGCGAACGCGTGCTGGAACGCGGGGCCGACGATGCCGATTTTGTCCTGTTCGAGAGCGATCTCGGCAAGTCGAGCTTGTCGAACATGTTCGGCGACGCCTATCCCGCCCGCTACTTCAACATGGGGATTGCCGAACTCAATACGATGGCCGCGGCGGCAGGCATGGCCGCCGGCGGCAGGACGGTCTTTGTCGCTGGATACAGCGTGTTCATGACCATGCGCGCGCTCGAGGCGGTCCGCTCTTTCATCTGCTATCCGAAACTGAACGTCAAGTTGTACGCGTCTCATGGAGGGTTGACGGCGGCGATTGATGGGGTGACCCATCAGGGGTCCGAAGACATTGCGTTCATGACCACGCTGCCGAACATGAAGGTACTCGTGCCGGCGGATTCGGTGTCGGCGCGGGCGGCCTGCGACCTGGCCCTCGCGACACCGGGGCCGATCTTCGTCCGACTCATGCGCGATCCCCTGTACGAGTGCTACGAGGCCGGCGAGACATTCGAGATTGGCGGCTCCAAGATCGTCCGCGCTGGAAGGGACATCACGATCGCCAGTTACGGCGACATCGTGTTCCAGGCGCTCCAGGCGGCGGACACGCTCGCGGCCAAGGGAATCGAGGCGGAGGTCCTCGACCTGTACTCGGTAAAACCCGTGGACGCCGCCGGCGTACTGCAATCGGTTCGGCGGACCGGTTCGCTCCTCGTTGCCGAGAACCACCAGAAGCGGAACGGCCTTGGCTATGATTTGGCGGCCCTGCTCTTGAAGGAGCAACCGGTGCCGTTCGATCACCTGGGTCTTGATGACCGATTTGCCGAAAGCGGCAATTACCTGGCGATGATCGACAAGTACGGTTTCTCGGCGGCGAAAATCGTCTCAGCCGCCGAGCAACTGGTTATGAAGGCATGGCACCGGTGTTAGCGTGAGACTGTGATGACGATCGACCAGCGCCCCGCGTTCTTGTTCAGCCCCGCCCCCATCCCGCCAGATCAATCCGGGGTCCTGCTGGCGGTCACGCCAGGGGATGCCGGATGGGAGTCCATCGGGTTCTCGGTCCGTCGCCTGGCGGCAGGGGACACATGGAGTGGGAGCACCGGCGACGACGAGGTCGCGCTCGTCGTGCTCGGGGGAAAACTGAGCATCGATTGGGGAGAGGGTGCGCGTTCCATCGGCAAGCGCAAGGACGTCTTCGGCGGTTACCCCTACGCAGTGTATCTGCCTTGTCGCACCTCGTTTGAGGTGCGCGCCGAGACGCTCGTCGAACTGGCGGAGAGCCGCGCGGCGTCTCAGCTGACGCTGCGTCCCCGGGTGATCACGCCTGAAGAGATCGGGAGTGAGATCCGCGGAGGAGGGGACACCACGCGCCAGATCCTGAGGCTCATCAGGCCCGAGGACGAGGCCGACAGGTTGCTGATCAACGAGATCTATACGCCGGGCGGCAACTGGTCGAGCTACCCCCCGCACAAACACGACACCAACAACCCGCCGCACGAAGTGGCGAAGGACGAATTCTATTACTTTCGCACCGACCATCCCGACGGGTACGGGCTCCTCCGGCAGTACAGCAACGATGGTGCTGAGGACGATACGGTGACCATCCGAGACGGCGACCTTGTGGCGTTGCGGGAGGGATATCACCTCGTGGCGGCGCCGCCGGGCTACCGCGTCTATTACATGGCTGTGCTCGCCGGCACCACGCGGTCGATGGCGGCCAGCACAGATCCCAGGTACGCGCATCTGAGCAAGGCTCGGCCGACGCCAGACCCGCGGGTTCCAGTGGTCAGCCGCGACTCCTAGGCGAGATCCTCTCGAACGGCGGGGGCCGTCGTCACCCGATCTTCCTCACTGACCGGCCTTGGCAGCCGGCTTCGGCCGCGGCGTCGCGTCAGCTTGAGTCTGCCCCGTCGCCCACTTGATCGCCTCGAGCCACATCCGCTGAATATCCAGTCTGTCCCAGGTGGCGCTGCTGTGCCCGAATCCGCTGACGAACACGCGGCCCTTTCCGTAGGTCCGTGCCCAAGCCTGGGGGAAGTCGTTCGCCGCCCGGTGGACATTTGGATTGGTCATGTCGAGCTTGCTGGTGTCGAGCGTCATCAGTACGCGTGAGCTCTCCCAGGAGAAGTCCTTGACCTGGATAAATTCGTCCCGGAACGTAAATGCCAGCGGGAATTCCTTCATCCCCGGAAACCCAGAGTCGAGCACGGTGACCGTCGCCTCGGCTTGTCCCCACGGATGGCCGTCGTATCGTGCTCCGAGCATGTCGCCGAATTCCGGGAACCGCGCGAACGCGTTGAATGCCGTGTGTGCCGCGACGAAGCCCTTTCCGTCATCCTTGACGAACGAGATCAGATCGGTCATCTGTTGCTGTGTGAGCGGAATCTCTCTCTGACCGTAAAAGAAGACGGCGTCGAACGAATCGAGGTTCTTGCTGACCGGCCAGTCGCGGCCGTCGGCATTGACCACCAGCTTCTGCTTGGTAACGAATTGCGGATCCGTGCGAATGTACGCGTCGTAGAGACCGGTCTCGCGCCCGAGCCTGTACAGAACGGCCATGGCGTTGTTCACCCCTTCATGGTACGCGCCGCCCCCAGTCAGCTCACCCCAGAGAAGAACCTGCTTCCTCGCCGGACCCTGCTGCTGCCGCGGCCCTCCCCGCTGGGGCCCCGCTCCCGGTGGCCCCTGGGGCGGTCGTTGGGGAGGCTGAGCCTGAGAGAGGAGGCCGCTGGCGCCGAGCAGGGAGCACACGGCGAACACCAACACCAGCCGAGTGGCTGGGGCCTGTCGCTGAAGTGAGTTCATGATGCCTACCTCTTCAGATTGGACGAACACAGTCCTCGAGACCAGGAGCAGTGTCGAAAGCCAGCGACGGTCGAGACGCATCAGAACGAGTGACGGTCTTCCACCATGGCGGCGTTCGCGACAACAACTCCAGGCGGTGGGTTTCCACACGCCTCCGCCGGGCCACAACCCCCGACGTCGGTCCGTATGGACAACACGCCATGCCGACGCTAGCACCCCGCCCCCAATCCGGCAACCGGGAAACGGTACCAGTACCGTAACAATGCCAGGAGTCCTCAACGTCCCGGCCATGCCCAGCACGTTCTATGGAAACATGACAAACCGTCATTGCGCACATACGCGAGAAGCCGAGGCGTCTGCGAATTCCGCTAGACTGAGGAAGGGGCCGCGCCCCGCTCCACGAATTGGCGTTCGGGTTTTGTCTTCGAGAGGTTGCGGAGATCATATGGCCACGCGAGCGATTACCGTCGAAGAGAAACAGCTTGCCGAGGCGCTGGTTAGCAAGGCGCGGGCGGCGATGCAGGCTATCGAAGCCTACGACCAGGCCACCGTCGACCGGCTGTGCAGAGCGATTACCTGGGCTTCGGCCAACGAAACGACAGCCGTGCACCTCGCCAATATGAACGTCGACGAATCGGGCATGGGGAGTCGCGAACCGGGGCGGAGGTCCAAGGCGCTGGGGATTCTGAGGGACGCGCTGCGCCAGAAGAGCATGGGGGTGATCGAGGAGATCCCGGACAAGGCCATCGTCAAGTACGCGAAACCAGCCGGCGTGATCGTGTCTCTGATTCCCGTCACAAGCGCGTACATCACTCCCATCGGCGTCGCCATTTACGCCATCAAGTGCAAGGACGCCGTGATCTTCTCTCCGCATCCGGCCAGCAGAAAGACGACGAACGAAGTCGTCCGGATCATGCGCGCGGCCCTTGCAGCCGCGGGCGCTTCGCCAGACATCCTGCAGTGCGTCGAGAAGCCGAGCATCCCGCTGGCGAATGAACTGATGTCCTCGTGCGACCTGACCAACGCCACGGGCGGGCCAGCGATGGTGAAGGCTGCCTACAGTTCCGGCAAGCCCGCGTACGGCGTCGGCCCCGGCAACGCCATGATGGTCATTGACGAGACGGCCAACATCGAGGAGGCCGCGAGGAATACGAGGATCAGCAAGACCAACGATTACGGATCGGGCTGTTCCTCGGACGGGAACCTGGTGGTGGAGGCGACAATCTACGACGCGTTTCTCGGCCAGCTTCAGCGGGAAGGCGGCTACCTCGTCAACGAGCGGGAAAGACAGCTCCTGCAGGCGACGTACTGGGATTCAGAGGGACATCGCACGCCCCAGACCATCGCTCGCGCCGCCTCCGTGGTGGCCGATCGCGCCGGATTCGTTCTACCGTCCGACAGGACGTTCCTGATTGTCGAGCAGGACAAGATCGGCCGCGAGCACCTGTTCTCAACCGAGAAGCTGGGCACGGTGCTTGCGATCTTCAAGTACAAAGGCTTTGACCAAGCCCTCGACCTGGTCAGGCAACTGCTCGATGTCGGCGGGAAGGGCCACTCCTGCGGCATCTACTCGTTCGACGAAGACCACATTCACCGGCTGGCCCTGATGGCGCCGGTCAGCCGAATCATGGTGCGTCAGGTGCAGTCACGATCCAACGCCGGCACGTTCACCAACGGCATGCCCATGACATCCAGCATGGGCTGCGGCACCTGGGGCGGAAACATCACGAACGAGAACATCTCACTCAAGCACTACATGAACGTGACGTGGGTGAGCCGCCCGCTGCCGGAGGACAAGCCCACGGACGCAGAACTGTTCGGCGAGTTCTACAACGGCCCGACATTCTAGACCAACGGAACCGGTGTGCCTTGCGCGGTCCAGCCTGACCCCGTCGAAGCCAGTGGTCGCCCGGACCTCCGCAGTTTGGGCGTCGGTCGGCCGTGCATGATGCGGCGTGAACAGGTTCGACTCCGCCGGTGCCGCCGGGGGCGGCGCGCAGAGCGTGTACACTGTCGCAGCGCGACCTGTCTCGGTGCAGCTGAGCGGAAACGCACGGAGGTCCGATGGTGAGCGAGCGACATCGTTCGAGACGTGATCGCGCCACAGGGGGACAGCGTCGCGTCGTGTGCGCGTGCGTCGCCTTGGTGGGCTCTGCGGTGGTCATCACGGGATGTGCAGCGACGCTGAGCCCTGGCGTGCGGGGGCAGAGGAGTGGGTCGCCCGTATCTGCTGCGGCCGAGATCGACGCACTGCTGGCCGGCATCTACACGCCGGACAAGCCCGGCGCGACGGCGATCGTGATGAAGGACGGCCGCGTTGTGCTGCGCAAGGCGTACGGCCTCGCGAATGTCGAACTCCAGGTCCCGATGCGGCCCGAGTCGGTGCTGGCGCTGGCGTCACTGTCGAAGCAGTTCACGGCGGCCGCCATACTCAAGCTCGCCGAGGAGGGGCGGCTGTCGCTCGGAGATGACATCTCGCGATTCCTGCCGCACTACCCGACGCACGGCATCAATATCACCATCGAACACCTCCTCACTCACACGTCTGGCCTCAATGCGCTCAGCGAAACATCGGACTTGCGAGCCGTCACTGTGCAGGAGGGCAAACTGATTGACGTCCTGGGCGACTGGGTGAAAGACCTGCCCCAGGACGCGGCACCAGGCGAGCGATGGGCGTATTCGAACTGGGGCTACAACCTGCTGGGCGCCATCATCGAGCAGGTGTCAGGGCAGAGTTACGCAGACTACTTGCGGCAGCGGATCTTCGAGCCGCTGGGAATGACGCATACGTACTACGCCGACCGGCGACAGATCATCCCGCTTCGCGCCACCGGGTATGACGCGCAGACGGACGCGGTGTTCAACGTGCTGCCATCGCGAAGCCGCATCTTCCATCCGAGCGGGGCAGGAGGACTGCTTTCAACGATCGACGATCTCGCGCGATGGGACGAGGCGCTCTACGGGGATCGAATCCTTAGCGCAGCGTCGAGAGCCAGGATGTTCACGCCGTTTCGCCTGAATGACGGTAATTCGACCAGGTACGGGTACGGGTGGGACATCGGCGACGATGACGGTCGTCGGGTGCAGGAGCACGCGGGCGGAACAACCGGTTTCGTCTCGTACATCGTTCGCATGCCGGACGACCGCGTGTTTGTCGCCATCCTGTCAAACCGGGCGTCGACGGCCGTGCCCCTGCAGGCGACGGCGCACCGCGTGGCGGCGCTGGCCGCAGGCCGGCCGATTCCAGACCCGGTCGCCGTGCCTGAGGAAGCCGGCGTTCTCGACAGGCTGATCGGAACGTTTCGAGGCAGCGACGTCGGTACATTCGCGGTGACGCGAGACGGAGACGGATTGCAGGCGCAGATTCCGGGATTCGAGAAACTCCGTTTGGTGCCGGTCGCGCCGCTGACCTTCCGGACGAGACTGCTGACGTGGACGTTCGTGTTCGACCTCGACGCGGACGGCCGGGCTGCGCGTGTGCGGATTTCGGACTGGAAGCTGAACGACGCAGCCGAACGCGTCACGCCCGCCAATCGGCAGCCCCCGCCGATCATCGCACTTGACGTGGGCCAACTGGATGCGTTGGCCGGCGAATACGAATCACTTAACGGCGTGCTCGTGCGCGTCGAGCGCTCAGGCGACCACCTCACGGTGACGCCAACAGCGCAATCCGGGGTCGATATCTATCCAGCGTCGCCCGTGGAGTTCTTCACGAAGGACGCCACTGTCCAGTACACGTTTGTTCGGGACGCTCGGGGCTCGGTGGCTGGGTACCTCCGGGCGGCTGGCGGTGGGAAGCCGGTGCCGGCGCGGCGGGTGGGCGTCGGGACTTCCCCTCGACCACGGGAATGAGGGACGATGAACCGATAGTTCCCGGACGCTGTTCCGGCAACCGGACGGATATTGTCAAAGGACAAGTCATGAAGCTGACATCGTGGGTTGTGCAACAGGGCGGATCGCCGATGGTGCTGACCACGCGCGAGGAGACACCCGGCGCCGGCGAGGTCATCGTCGAAGTGGCTGGGTGCGGCGTGTGCCACACCGACTTGGGTTTCTTCTATGACGGGATCCCGACGAGGCAGCCGTTTCCCCTGACGCTCGGCCACGAAATCAGCGGCCGTGTGGTTGAGGCGGGCCCGGCGGCTGAAGCCTGGCTCGGGAAAGCCGTGGTGGTGCCGGCCGTGATTCCGTGCGGGACGTGTCCCGCGTGCCTGGCGGGCCGCGGAGCGATCTGCCCGAAGCAGGTGTTTCCCGGCAGCGACGTTCACGGCGGATTCGCATCGGCGGTGCGCGTTCCTGCGCACGGGCTCTGTCCGGTGCCAGCGCTCGATGACCGGACGAAGAACCCTGCTGGCGTCGATCTGGTCGCGCTGTCGGTGGTGGCGGATGCGGTCTCGACGCCGTACCAGGCGGCCGTTCGAAGCGAACTGGCGAGCGGCGACCTGGCCGTGTTCGTGGGAGTCGGTGGCATCGGCGGATTCGGGGTGCAGATCGCGCGGGCATTGGGCGCGACGGTGGTCGCCATCGACGTCGACGACCAGCGCCTCGAACGCATGGCGCAGCACGGAGCGAGCCTGACGCTCAATCCCAAGTCGATGGACCAGAAGGCGCTTCGCAAGCAGGTCAAGGCCTGCGCCGACGCGCACGGCATTCCCACGTGGCGCACGAAGATCTTCGAGACCTCCGGGACGCCCGCCGGCCAGCTTGCCGCATTCGGTCTCCTGTGCCACGGGGCGCGGCTCTCGGTGGTGGGGTATACGTCGAAGGCCATCGAGGTGCGGCTCTCGAATCTGATGGCGTTTGACGCCGTCGCTCAGGGAAACTGGGGATGCGTGCCGGAGTTGTATCCTGCGGTGATCGATCTGGTGCTGTCGGGCCGGGTTCTGCTGGAACCGTTTGTGGAGCGCCGGCCGATGGCTTCGATCAATGATGTATTTTCGGAGGTGCACGCGGGCGGTATGCAGCGCCGAATCATCCTGGTGCCGGGGAGCTGATCAGATGGAATTCAAGAACCACGATCTGGTGGAGGCGGCCAGCCTGCCTGGCGCGCGCTACGAGCAGAAGGCCCTGCGTGACGCCAGAGGCACTGAGGTGCCCGGTTTGCACACCGTCTGGATCACGCTCGACAACCCCGCACAACTGAACTCGTACACGACCGACATGGTGAAGGGCGTGATTCTCGGGATGAGGCGCGCGTCGAACGATCGGGCCGCGGTCGCCGTCGTGTTCACCGGGAGCGGCACGAGAGCGTTCTGCACGGGCGGCAACACCGCGGAGTACGCGGAGTACTACGCCGGCCGGCCCGAGGAATACCGGCAGTACATGCGGCTGTTCAACGACATGGTGACGGCCATCCTTCACTGCGACAAGCCGGTCATCTGCCGCGTCAATGGGATGCGCGTCGGAGGCGGTCAGGAGATCGGCATGGCCTGCGACTTCTCGCTGGCTCAGGACATGGCCCTGTTCGGTCAGGCGGGCCCGAGGCATGGTTCGGCGCCAGACGGCGGCAGCACGGACTTTCTGCCGCTGTTTATCGGCATCGAAGCCGCGATGGAAAGTTGCACCCTCTGCGAGCACTGGAGCGCGCACAAGGCACAGCGGCTCGGCCTGCTGCTCAAGGTCGTGCCGGCGCTCGAGGTCGGGGGCCGGCTGGTACCCAATCCGCTGGCCATCACCGATAGGTGGGTGGAGGACGGCAGGGTCGTGTTCGGCGAATTCAAGACGGGGGCCGAACGCGATGCGGGCAAGCAGCTGGTTCAGCAGGGCAAGATGACGTTGTCGGCCCTGGACGCGGAGGTTGACGCGCTGGTCCTCAAGCTGGCCCACACGATGCCAGGGTGTCTGACCAAGACGATCGAAAGCGTGCGCAAGCACAAGCTCGATCACTGGAATCGCAACAAGGAATCGAACCGCGCATGGCTCGCCCTCAACATGATGACCGAGGGCCGCGCCGGCTTCCGGGCCTTCCACGAAGGCTCGAAGGAGTGTCGTGAGGCCGACTTCCTGCTGCTGCGGCGCCGGCTCGCCGACGGTGCGGTCTGGGGCGACGAACTGACTGAGGAGATTCTCGCTCGCGCCAAGGGCGGAAGTCGTTGACGTGGAGGATTCGTCTGTGAGCGATCCTGTCCTGGTTGAGAAGCTCGACAACGGCGCGTACTGGCGCATTGTGCTGGGCGGTTCGAAAGGCAACATTCTTGACGCGCGGGTGATGGCGGCGCTTTCCTCCGTGCTCGCTGATGCGGCCGCCGATGCTCATGTCAAGGCGTTGTGCCTCGAAGGGCAGGGGGCACATTTCTCGTTCGGCGCGAGCGTCGCCGAGCATCTGCCGGACAGTGTCGGCGCCATGCTCACGCAGTTCCACGGCCTGCTGCTCGGCCTGGTGGACGCGTCGGTCATCGTCCTGGCGGCTGTGCGAGGCCAGTGCCTGGGCGGGGCGATGGAACTGGTGACGCTGTGCCATCGCGTGTTCGCGTCGAAGGACGCGAAGTTCGGTCAGCCCGAAATCGTGCTGGGGGTGTTCGCGCCCGCGGCGTCCGTGCTGCTCGCCGAACGCGTCGGACGCGGGGCGGCAGAAGACCTCTGCCTGAGCGGCCGCTCTATCACGGCGGAGGAAGCGTATCGGATCGGGTTGGTGGACCAGATCGCCGAAACCGATCCCGCCGAGGCCGCGCACGAGTACGCCCAGGCGCATCTGCTGCCCCGGTCGGCGTCGAGCCTGCGGCTGGCCGCGAAGGCCGTTCGAGTGGGCCTGCGGGCGCGATTGGCTGCGGAGCTACCCGAGGTCGAACGGATCTATCTCAAGGAACTGATGGCGACACATGACGCGGTCGAGGGGCTTCGGGCGTTCGTCGAGAAGCGCGCCGCGACGTGGCAGGATCAATGAGGGCAGCATGAGTCAGACACAGGCCGGGTTGCTGTCGCTCGCGGGGAAGGTGGCCATCGTCGCCGGCGGTGGCGGCGCCATCGGGTCGGCGATCGCCGCAATGCTGGTCGAGGCGGGAGCCACTGTGCTGTCGGTCGACCGAGCCGGCCACGACGGCCCGTCCGGCACGCGATCGATCGCGTGCGATGTGACGCGGCCCGACGCCGTCCGCGAATTGTTCGCGTCGATTGAGGCGACCGATGGGCGCCTCGACATTCTCGTGCACTCGGTCGGGATCGCCCGCGACTCGGTGGTGTGGAAGATGTCCGACGAGGCGTGGTCGTCGGTGGTGGAAACCAACCTCGATTCAGCGTTCTACCTGGTGCGCGGCGCCGTGCCCTTGATGCGGAAGGCCGGTGGCGGGGCCATCGCGCTCGTCTCGTCGATCAACGGCGAGCGGGGCAAGCTCGGGCTGGCCAACTACTCGGCCAGCAAAGCCGGTCTGAATGCGCTGGCCCGGACCGTCGCGCGAGAGGTCGGACGCTTCGGCATACGTGTGAATGCGGTGGCGCCGGGCTGGATTGAAACGCCGCTCATCGAGGGCATCGCGCCCGAATGGCGCCAGCGGGCCATCGACGAGACGGCTCTCGGCCGGCTCGGCGTGCCCGATGATGTGGCGCGAATGGTGCTGTTTCTGTGTTCGGACATGAGCCGCCATGTCACCGGACAGGTGCTGCGGGTGGACGGCGGTCAACTGATCGGATAACGTTCCCGTGTCGGGGGCCCCTGGCTCCATCAGACCCGGCGGACACTATTCCTCCATCGTGTGCTTCCACTCCTCGACCGTGGTGACGTGGAAGTCATTGTGCGGCTCTTCCGTCATGAACTTCACGACCTGCATCAACTCGTCGTCGGTCATGATGCGATCGCGTTCCTTGGCCGCGCGGAAGATGGCTTCGACCAGCCGTTCCTCCGCGTCGAACCCGTGTTCGATCAGCCAGTGCACGACGTTGGACACCCCCGACATGAAGCCCACGTCGATGCGCTGCTTCAAGCCGATCATGCCCGCCGGCACGCCGGAGTAGATCCGATCTGCCAGCCAGGCGTCGCCCTTCTTCTTCGCCTTGATGATGGCCGCGGCGTGGACGCCGGTCGCCGTCCGGAAGGCGTCGTCGCCGAAGACGGGATAGTTGGCCGGGATGGGGACGCCGGTCGCCTCACTGGCCACGGACACGTAGCGGTGAAGCGGCAGCAGATCCGTGTTGATGTAGCCCATCAGCTTGAGATTGACGAGCAGCTGGTCCATCGAGCAGTTGCCAATCCGTTCGCCGAGGCCGAGCGCGGTGGCATGCACGCGGTCCACCCCCGAAGTCATCGCCGTGATGGTGTTGATGACGCTCAGGCCGCGGTCGTTGTGGCCGTGCCAGTCGATCTTGATGTCGGCGCCCGTCTCCTTGATGAGCTGCCGGACGTACGGAATCAGGTTGCGGACGCCGCGCGGCGAGATGTGGCCCACCGTATCGCAGACACAGACGCGCGTGGCACCCGCGGAAATCGCCGTCTTGAAGAGGCGGCGGATCGTGTCGGGCGTGGCGCGACAGGTGTCTTCGGTGACATACATCACGGGCAGGCCGTGCGCGACCGCGAACGACACGGTCTCCTCGGTGAGCCTGAGCATGTACTCGAGCGACCACTCTTCGGCGTACTGGCGGATGGGGGAGCTGCCGATGAACGTGCACGCCTCGATGGGCATCCCCACCTTGTCACTGATGCTCACCAGCGCCTGCACATCGGCCATCACCGTCCGCACGGCGCAGTTCGGTGCGACGCTCAGTTTCGCCGACTGGATTTCCTCGCAGAGCGCGATGATGTCCGCCCGGGCGCGCGGTCCGGCGCCGGGAAGACCGAGATCCGCCGAACGGATCCCCAGCTCGTCCATCACGTGCAGCAGCTCGAGCTTCTTCTCGATCGCGGGATCGCGAATCGAAGGCGACTGCAGGCCGTCGCGCAGCGTCTCGTCATCGAACTCAACCGGGGACGCCCGATGCGGATAGCCGTTGCCGGCCGTGTTCCAGTCGTAGATCAGGTCGGATGAGGGGGGCACGTCGCTCATGGCAGTCTCCGGAATCAACCAGCGTCCAGACCCGGCGGGGGCCGGTGCGCATTCCTACAGATGATGCACGGGGCCGCCGCCAGCCGCGGCTGCCTCCAACGTGCGCCGCACGTAGACTCGAATCATCTCACGCCGCCAGCCGGCGTCGCCCGGGATGTTCTCGATCGGATGGCACTGGCCAAACGCGGCGTCGGCGACAGTGTCCACCTGATCAGCGAATGCCGCCGTGCCTGCCCAGACCCCTCGAAGCGACGCGTCCGCCGATGTGACGCGCTTGGGGGCCGCCGCAAGCGCCGTCACCACCACGTCAGATCGCTCGACCAGGCCGTCACCATCCAGATCCAGGCGAACGGCGACGCCCAGTAGAGGATAGTCGATGGCGCCCCGGTCGCGGAGTTTACCGTATGCGCCGCGGTGTCCGGCAGGTGTCTTCGGGATTCGCACGGACACGAGAATCTCGTCGTCTCCCAGACAGTGGTTGCGCGCCCCGTCTACCGTCCAGAAGCGCTCGATCGACACCCGTCGGCGGCCGCCGGCCTGGCCAGCGACCTCCAGCGAGGCGCCGAGAGTCATCAGAGCAGGCGCCGTGTCGTTTGACGCCGCTGCCACACAGCGAGAACCGCCCGCCACAACATGGCATGCGGTGCCGCCCTGCTTCAGACAGAAGCCGACCGCCGATCGCCAGAAGGATGACTGGTTGTACCACTGGCAGCGCGTATCCAGCAGGATGTTCCCGCCGATCGTGCCCATGCGCCGGATCTGCGGGCTCGCCACGAGGCTGGCGGCCTGAGCCAGCGACGGCGCGCTCGCCTGCACATCTTTGTTTGCCGCCACCTCGGCGATTGTCGTCATCGCGCCGATTACGAGGCCGCCGTCAGGATCGCGTCGAATGCCCGAGAGTTCGGGGATGCCAGAAAGCGCAATCACCGTCGCCGGCGTAATCAACCCGTGCTTCATGTTGGGTATCAGATCGGTGCCGCCCGCGATGAGTTTGCCGCGTGGTCCGGCCTCGGCAAGACAAGCCAGCGCGTCGTCGAGTGTGGACGGACGCCGCAACTGGAATCGTGGCAGGCGCAGCATCAGCGTCGCCCGTTCTGCGCAGTTGGCGCCCGAACATCGCCCGCCCCTGGCCGGCCCGAGGCGCGCAGCGCCGCCAGCACCTTTCCAGGCGTGAACGGCAAATGCGTCAGGCGGACGCCGACCGCGTCGAAGACCGCATTCGAGAGGGCGGGCACGGAAGGATGGAGCGGTCCCTCGCCGGCTTCCTTCGCGCCGTAGGGGCCCTCGGGATCGAGGCTTTCGACAATCAGCGCGTACAACTCGGGCGTGTCAAGCGAGGTCGGGATGCGATAGTCGAGCAGCGACGGCCCGCGGTGGATCCCGAAGCGGTTCACGTCGTGCTCTTCCAGCAGCGCCTCGGCAATGCCCATGTAGGCCGAGCCTTCCATCTGCCCGGCGACCAGCATCGGATTCAACGCGCGGCCGCAGTCGTGGGCGATCCAGGCCTTCTCGCACGTGATGCGGCCAGTCTCTGGATCAACCGATACCTCGACGACATGCGCCGTGAACGAATAGGCCGGCGCAGCGCCAATGGACCCGCCCCGGTACGATCCGCCGAGCGTCGGCGTGTTGTAGGAGCCGGTGGCGCCAAGGGTGTCGAACATCGTCTCGGCGAGCGCGAATGCCTCGGCCATCGGAATAACGCGCGAGGCGTCGTCGGTGTCGCGGGCGCAGCCACCCGCCAGCACGACGCGCGTCGCGGGCACCTTCCACGCCGCCGCGACTGCCTCGACAATCTGCGATCGCACCTTTCGGCAGGCATCAATGGTGGCGTTGCCCACCATGAAGGTGACGCGGCTCGAGTACGCGCCCAGATCGACGGGGCACAGATCCGTATCCGCCGCGACCACTCGAATCTGGTCGAGCGCGATGCCGAGTTCCTCGGCGACCAGATACTGGACGACACTGCTGGAACCCTGGCCGATGTCATTGCTGCCGGTGAAGACCGTGACGATGCCCGACCGATCGAGCTTGAGCTGAATGCCCGCCTGCGGCATGTCGTTGGGATACACCGGGTAGTTGGTACCCGAGATGTACATCGAACCCGCCACGCCAAGGCCCCGTCCGAACGGCAGCCTGCCGCGACGCTCGCGCCATCCGCTTTCACGCTCGACGCGGGCGAGGCATTCGAGAAACCCATTCGACGTGATCCGCTGCCCGTTGACCGTCAGCGTATTCGCGCCGATCGCGTTGCGGCGCCGCAGTTCGATCGGGTCGATCTGCAGGCGCTCGGCGATCTGATCGAGCTGCACCTCGAAGGCGAACCGCGGCTGCACGGCGCCGTGGCCGCGCTTCGGGCCGCACGGCGGCTTGTTGGTGAAGACCCGCGTGCTGTCGAAACGATAGGCGGGGAACGCGTACGGGCCGGTCAGCAATTGACCGGAGTAGTACGTCGTGACCAGGCCGAACGAACTGTACGCGCCACCATCGATGATGATCTTTGCGTCCACCGCGGCCAGGCGTCCGTCGCGCGAGACGCCGGTCCGGTAGTGCATGTGCATCGGATGCCGGCCCCGATGCGTGTAGAACACCTCTTCGCGGGTGTAGAGCAGCTTGACCGGCCGTGCCGTCAACATCGAGAGCTTGGCGACGACGAATTCCAGGCTGAACGGATCCGACTTGCCGCCGAACCCGCCGCCCAGATGCGGCTGGATGACACGGATGCGGTGCGGGGGCAGACCCAGCACGCGCGCCAGCGCCCGATGGACGTAGTGGGTGATCTGCGTCGCTGACCAGACTGTGAGCAGGCCGTCGGCGCCGTACCGGGCGACCGCGCAGTGCGGCTCGATGGCGGCGTGGGTGGTGCCATGGAAGAAGTAGTCGTCTTCGACGATCAGATCGGCGTTCGCGAGTTCCGTGTCCACATCGCCGAAGGCCAGATCCACGTGCTTCGAAACGTTGCCGTCCTTGCGTCCCTCGTGGATCGCGGGATTGGATCTGGCAAGGCTCTCGAACGGATCAAAATACGGGTGCAGCGGCTCGTAGATGACTTTGATGCGCTCGAGCGCGGCGTTGGCGGTATCTTCGTCGATGGCCGCGACAGCCGCGACCGGATCGCCGGTGAACCGCACCTTGCCGACCGCCAGGGCGGTCTCGTCCTGCGTCCAGGGCAGCACGCCGTAGGCGACAGGAAGATCGGCGCCCGTAATGACGGCATGCACGCCCGGCAGACCGAGCGCCTCGCGGGCATCAATCGACACGATCCGCGCGTGAGGGTGCGGGCTGCGGAGCGTCTTGGCGTGCAGCATTCCAGGCAGCGCGATGTCGTCCGTGTATACGGCGGCGCCGGTGGCCTTGGCAAGGCCGTCAATCTTGCGGAGCGGCCGGCCTATCTGCCGGAATTCGCCCCAAGGCGCGTCGATGCCGTGAATATCGCGTGCGCTCATGTCACGCGTCGGCCGGCCCATCGACGGCCCGCGACTCCCACGCTCGACGAGGCGGATGCGTGCCCTGGCGCTCGGCCACGGTCAGGCGGACGGCTTCGATGATCTGTGTGTAGCCGGTGCACCGGCACAGGTTGCCGGCAAGCGCCTCGCGGATGTTGGCGTCAGTCGGTGACTGATTGGCGTCGAGCAGGGCGCGCGCCGAGAGGATCATGCCGCTCTGGCAGAAGCCGCATTGCAGCGCCCCACACCGGTCGAACGCGTCCTGAACCGGATCGACTCCCGTGCCTCCCCGGGCCACGTGCAGAGGAGCCAGTCCTTCAATCGTGGTGATCTCGTGACCCTCGGCCAGACTCGCAAGCATCAGGCACGAGAGGACGGGTTCGCCATCGAGCAGCACCGTGCAGGCGCCACAATCACCCTTGTCGCAGCCCTGTTTGGTGCCGGTAAAGCCCAGCTTGTACCGGAGGACCTCGAGCAGCGTCCAGTGGTCGGGCGCACCCACGTCGTGGGTATCCCCGTTCACTTTGAGGAGCATGCGAGTATTGTGGTCCCAGCGGTGGCTCGGGACAAGGCCGAAAATGCCTGTCAGCGGCAAGTGCACTCGGTGGTCGGGTTCGGCGCGCCGCTACACGTACTGCCCGGCGGCCCATCCCGATGACCAGGCCCATTGGAAGTTGTAGCCGCCAAGCCACCCGGTCACGTCAACGACTTCGCCGATGAAGTACAACCCCGGTACCTTGCCGGCCTCCATCGTCTTCGACGACAACTCGCCGGTGTCCACTCCGCCGAGCGTCACTTCGGCCTTCTCGAAGCCCAGCGTGCCTGAGGGTGCGAGCGTCCACTCGCTGAGTGCGCGGGCCGTCGCGTCGAGTTCGGCCCGGGACATCTGATTGACGGGCCTGTCGAACCCGCGGAGCGCGCACCATGCGCGGGCGAACCGGCGGGGGAGTCGTTCGGAGAGCGCCGCCGACAACAGGAGCGTTCCCGTGCGCTTCTCTTCGAGCCAGGACGCGGAATCAACGTCGGGAAACAGATTGAGCGTCACCGCGCCCTTTGGGCCGCCTCCGTACTCCCTCATCTGCCAGTAGCTCGACAATTGGAGAATCGCGGGGCCCGATAGGCCTTGATGCGTGATGAGCACGGCGTTCCGGAACCGCGGCTCAGGGCTGGCCGCCGACGCCGCTTCAGCTTCGAAGGCCACTCCCGAGAGTGGAGCCAGCTGCACCAGCAGTTCCGATGGCAGGGCGAGGGGGACGAGTGCCGGCTTGGGGGGCACGATCCGGAGGCCGAACTGCTCGGCCAGGCGGTACCCGACTGGCGTGGCTCCGAGCTTCGGTGCTGCCAGTCCGCCGGTTGCCACCACCAGCGATTGCGATCGGAACGTGCCGTGACTGGTGGCCACAGAGAAGCGCGCTCCCACCGACGCGTCGCCGGCATCGGCGGCCGTCACCCCAGCCACATGGCATCGCGCGGCGATTCGCACGCCGGCCTCGTCGCAACTCCCCAGCAGCATCTGCGTGATCTGTTCCGCGGATCTCGAGCAGAACAACTGGCCGTGGTCGCGTTCCTCGTACGCGATGCCATGCTCATCGACCATCGCGACAAACTGGCTCGGAGGAAAGCGCGCCAGGGCCGATCGGCAGAAGTGGGGGTTCTGAGAAAGGTAGTTGGCTGCGGACACGGAGCGGTTCGTGAAGTTGCAGTGACCGCCGCCGGAGATGCGGATCCGCTCGCCGATCGCCGGCCAGTGATCAATCACCAGGACGCGCCGGCCGCGCCGGCCAGCCTGAAGCGCACACATCAGCCCGGCGGCGCCCGCGCCGAGGATGATGACGTCAACATCCGCTTCGCCGCTATTCACGGGCTGGAGTTTCTCGCACGTGCGATCCTACCAGAGAGCCAATCACTCCCGGAGTAATTAGGTCCCAGCCAATCACTCCGGGAGTAATTACAAAACTGTAATCACTCCGGGAGTGACTAAAATGTGGCTGCATGGCCACATCATTGCTTTACTTGCTTGGCGAACTTCAACGCTTGAGGGAGGAATTCGGCCCGGGGTCCGCCCGGAAGAAGTGTGCGCTGCTGGCGCGCATTGCCGCCCGCTCTCTGTCCTCGGCGGCCGAGGTGCTCGATCTGCACGAACTGTTGTGTTTCTGGCGCGCGTACCCGGACAGCGCCCGAGTGCTGAGCGCCGTGGAGCGCCAGTTGCGACGGTTCTCCAGACGCCCCGATCTCCGGCGCGTCTCGGACGAGTTGTTGAACTCAGGCGTTGCGGGCACCGACACCGTCTATCCGTTTGGTCTCTGCACCGCGGAGTGGCTGGCCAGCCGGTGGGGCAGACTCCTCACGGTGGAGTGGGAAGATGTCGTTGATGAAAACCGGCTGCTGCGCGCGCTGATGCTGTACGCGTTGCCGGCGGAGGTACCCGGTCTCGATGATCCGCCGCTCGGGGCGCGGGCGTGGCTGGACCGGTTGCGCGCTCCAGGCGGGACCGACGCCGCGTACCTCGTGGAGCGGGCGGCCCGGTATCCTGCGGGGACCTGGGCCCGGGACCGCCTGTTCGACGAACTGAACGTCCCGATGCGGATTGCCGCTGGCCCTGGGAGTCCCAACCGGACGCTGGCCCGATTCGACGGCGCGCCCGTGAGCTATCAGTGCCGCCCTCTCGACAGAGCCAGGCCCGATCTGCGCGCCGAAATCTCTCGCCCGCCGCTGGCCATTCGTGGAGTGGCGAGGCGTGACGCGGCGCGGCTGATCGATCTGGCCCACGAGTCGATGGTGACGCGGAAACGCGATCTCGATGCGTTTGCCTGGGCCGATCCGCGTGATGTGCGGCTCGTCGATTGCGGCGACGGCCTGCAGTTCGCGCTGATTGGCGTGCTCCCAGAGCGCCGTTTTCTGTTCGAGTCGGTGTACGGCTTGCTGACGCTCAAGAATGGCGTACCCATCGGCTACGCCTTGACCAGTGCGCTGTTTGAATCCTCGGAGATCGCCTACAACGTCTTTGAGACGTTCCGGGGCGGAGAAGCGGGCTATGTGTTCGGCCGGTTGCTTGCCGCCTGTCACGCGCTCTTTGGATCGGAGACGTTCAGCATCGATCCCTATCAACTCGGCGCGGGCAACGAGGAAGGACTCGACTCGGGCGCGTGGTGGTTCTATTACAAGCTGGGCTTCCGCCCGCGGGCGAGGAACATCCTGCCGCTGGTGGCGCGCGAGGCCCGGCGGGTGGCGGCGAACCGCGACTATCGAACCGCCCGCCCCACAGTCGAGCGACTGGTCGAGCACACCGTGTTCTGGTCGGCGGGGCCGCGGCGCGAAGACGTGATGGGAGCGCTGCGCCTCGGCAACGTGGGGCTGACTGTCTCCGCACTCGTCGCACGGCGGTTCGGATCGGATCGTACGCGTGCAGCTCACGTGCTGGCTGATGAGGCCGCCGCGACACTGGACGTGGCAGGCTGGCGGCGATGGTCTCGCGATGAGCGGCTGGCGTGGGAGCGCTGGGCGCCCGTCGTCGCCGTGCTGCCGAACGTCGCCCGCTGGCCCCAAACAGATCGAGCAGCGCTGGTGAAGGTGATTCGCGCCAAGGGCGGCCGACGCGAGTCGGCTTTTGTGCCGCTGTTCAACAGCCACGTGCGTCTCCGCGCGGCCATCGTCGGACTGTGCCGAGACACTCTCTCGGGATCCCCCTCCCGCTGAACGTGGGTGGCCTTCGACCATCTTCGCACCCCCGAAGCCGATGAGGCAAATCCGTGTTACGGTGCTGAAGGATGGCACTCATTACCCTCGATCGCGTGTCGATCGCTTTCGGCCACCTGCCCCTGCTCGACGAGATCTCCCTGCAGGTTGAGCCGAAGGAACGCGTGTGTCTCATCGGCCGCAATGGGACAGGCAAGTCGACACTCCTCCAGATTGTGAATGGCGATGTTCAGGCGGATGCGGGGACGGTGTGGCGCCAACCCTCGATGCGGTCGGCCAGGCTCGACCAGGATGTCATCCTGTCGGCCAATCGCCCGGTCTTTGATGTCGTGGCTCACGGCCTGGGCGACTTGAGCGCCCTGGTCAGCGCCTACCACCACGCGGCCGTTCAGGTGGCGGAGCATCCGAGCGACGAATCGATGGAGACGCTTGGCCGCCTGCAGCACGAACTCGACGAGCGGGATGGGTGGCGGCTCGAACAGCGCGTCGAATTGGTGCTCGCACGCCTCAGCCTGGACGGCGAGACCATTGTCGATACCATGTCGGGCGGCTGGCGTCGGCGCGTCCTGCTGGCCCGTGCCCTGGTTGCGCAGCCTGATCTGCTGTTGCTCGACGAGCCCACCAATCATCTGGATCTCGACGCCATCATGTGGCTCGAGGCATTCCTGGCCGACTACGCCGGCGCCGTCATGTTCATCACGCACGACCGCGCGTTCCTCCAGCGGCTGGCGACCCGCGTGGTCGAGCTGGATCGCGGCCGCCTCACCTCCTGGCCGGGCAACTACGCCGCGTTTCTTCGCAAGAAGGAGGAGTGGCTGGCCAACGAGATCCTTCAGCAGGACAAGTTCGACAAGAAGCTGGCCGACGAAGAAGTGTGGCTCCGGCAGGGCGTCAAAGCCCGCCGGACGCGCAACGAGGGCCGCGTGAAGGCGCTGTGGGCGATGCGCGAGGAGCGGGCCTCCAGGCGCGAGCAGATGGGCAGCGTGCGAATGCAGGTCGAGCAGGCCGATCAGTCGGGCCGCCTGGTCTTCGAGGCCATCGGGCTCAACAAGGCGTTCGACGGCCTGCCCGTCGTGAGCGACTTCACGACGCGCATCATTCGCGGCGACAGGATTGAGCTGATCGGGCCAAACGGCGCGGGCAAGACGACCTTGCTCCGCCTGCTTCTCGGCGAGACGACGCCGGACTCGGGCGAAATTCGGCGCGGCGCCAACGTACAGGTGGCGTACTACGACCAGCAGCGCGAACAGCTCGATCCGGAGCGCACGGTCTTCGACACCATCGGCGAGGGCAACGATACGGTGACCGTCGACGGCCGCTCGCGCCACGTCAACGGGTACCTGCGCGACTTCCTGTTCCCGCCCGAGCGGGCGCGCTCGCCGGTGAAGTCGCTGTCGGGGGGCGAACGCAATCGGCTGTTGCTCGCGCGCCTGTTCACTCGCCCTGCGAATGTGCTCGTGCTTGACGAACCCACCAACGACCTGGATCTCGAAACACTCGAGCTGCTCGAAGCCCAATTGGTCGAATGGTCGGGGACCCTGTTGCTCGTCAGCCACGATCGCGTCTTCCTCGACAACGTCGTCACCAGCACGATGGTGTTCGAAGGTGACGGACGCATCCAGGAGTACGTCGGCGGGTACGAGGACTGGATCAGAGCCCGACGCCTGGTTCCCGCCGCTGGCCGTGCCGACGGCCAATCGCCCGCGCGGAATAGCCGGCTCGCGGTGGCCAACGTCCAGACATTGCCGGCCCGAAGGAAGCTCACGTTCAATGAGCAACGCGAGTTCGACCGGTTGCCGGCGCGAATTGAGACACTCGAGACCGAACAGTGGGAGTTGAGTGCCCGGGTGGCCGGTGCCGAATTCTACAAGGAAGGCGCGGCGGGCATCACCTCCGCGCTGGCCCGCCTCGACGAGCTTCAGGCCGCGCTCGCGTCGGCCTACGCGCGATGGGACGAGCTCGGCTCGCGCCTGTGACAGGGGTCGGGACCCCTTCTAGAGTACAGTTTGTTCGAGGGAGTCAGGCATGAGGACTTATAGGGCGGGAGACACGGTTGAAGAGTCGTGTCGGACCTGCAAGATCGACCGGCTGCACACCGTCATCGTGGCTGATGCGGCCGGTCGGCCTGTGCGCGTGCAGTGCGACTATTGCGGGAGCCAGCACAACTCGCGCGGGATGGCCATAGGCGTGCCTCGGAGTTCTGAAGCGCCGCGAGTGGCGGCGGAACGCTCGACGGCTGACGAACGGATTCCGTTGCCGCCCCCATCCGAACGAGAACGAGCTGGAGAGGCGATCGTGGCCGAGCAGGACAGTTCGACCGATCTTGAGATGATGCTTCGCCGGGTAATCCGCGAGGAGACTGGTTTGACGCCGGTCGCGCCGGCCGAGAAATGGCGCGGCGGGACGCTGGTGTTGAAGCCGGGCAACCCGTCGCTGCAGGAGAAGGCGTGGCCGATTGAAACGTTCTTCCACAAGATCGTGATGATTCGAAACCGCCTGCGCACGTTTGAACAGCACGTCAACGCGATGGACGTGCCCGAGGATGTGAAGCTGCGGCTGCAGAGCTACCTCACGGGGTGCTACGGCACGCTGACCAGCTTTAATGTGCTCTTTGCCGACGAGCGCGATCAGTTCAAGGGAGCCGGTGGCGACTGACAGGTCGGTCGCGCGTAAACCCCTCATGCGGAAAGCCGGCTCTGGTCGCGTGAAACCCAGATGCCGCCATCACCAGGATTGCAGCGGCTGCTTGTGGCAGCACATTCCGTACGACGAACAGTTGCGGGTGAAATCGGACACGCTGCGAACGCTGCTCCGGGCGGCGCTCGGCGCACGGTGTCCGCCGGTCCAGCCGACGCTGGCGGGTGCCGCCGCGCCCTGGGGGCATCGCCACAAGGTGCACTTCGTGTTTGCAGCCGGGCCGCGCGGACGAGGCCTTGTGATGGGACACTACCGGCGCGGCTCACAGGCCGTGGTGCCGGTGGAGGAGTGTCCCGTCCACGCCGAGGCCGGCAACCAGTTCGCCTTCGTGGTTCGGGACGCGCTGCGGAAGGCGGACATCGAGGCGGCGACGCCAGATCTGCGCGGGGGCGTCGTTCGCCACCTCGTGATTCGAGTGGCGGGGCCGGCCCCGGAGTTGCTGGCCACGCTGGTTGTCACCGACAACGCTCGCGCCCTGCGACCCGCCATCCGGGACATTCTCGCCGGGCCGCTCGCACCCACCGGTCTGCATCTCAATCTCCACGATCGCCCCGGGCCTCTTCTGTTCGGATCGAGCACGAAGCGGCTGGCCGGCGCCGACCGCGTCCGAGAGGAAATCGACGGGCTCGGGTACCTCGTGTCGCCGACGGCGTTCTTCCAGACCAACCTCGTCGCGGCAGCGGCGATGGTACGCCTGGTGATCGAGCACACGCGCGGGGCCGACCGGATCCTGGATCTCTACGCGGGTGCGGGGCTCTTCTCTCTGGCCCTCGCCAAACGAGGGGCCAGCGTGACCGCCGTCGAAGAGAACCCGCAGGCCGTGGCGGATGGCGAGGCGAGCCGCCGCCTCAACAGGATCTCCGAGGCGTCGTGCCGGTTCGTCCGCGCGCGCGTGGAGGACGTCGCGGCGGGAGCGAGCCGCCGGCTGGTCGTAACGTCGCCTGACGCGGTGGTGCTCGATCCGCCTCGGCAGGGCTGCGCGGCGCCAGTGGTCGATTGGATCGTCCGGTCGCTGCGCCCGTCCAGGATCGTCTACGTCTCCTGCAACCCGGACACCCTGGCCGTCGATCTGAAAACGCTCGTCGACGGAAACTACGGCGTCTCGCTGGTCCAGCCCGTCGACATGTTTCCACACACCCCGCATATCGAATCGGTGGTCGTGTTGCGGAAGAAACCATAGATTCAGGCGCGATTCCGCAAGACGCCGCCGCTCAACACGCGTAAGATGGGTCGGTCAGGTTTCCAAACGGAGTGTACGGTGAAACACAGAGTTCCTAAGCGCCGCTCCGGTGCTCCCTCCGACGCAGATTCCCAGTTCGGCAACGAGGCGTCCGTCGCCGCGGCCTCGCACCCGTTGCTCGCTTCACGTCTCCGGCTTCTCATCCTCTGCGCCGCCGCCGCCATTCCCGCCGCACTTGCCGGTGCCACACAGGCGCTTCCGGTGCTGACACAGGCGAAAGACCTCCGGGCGTTACCTGCCGGCGAATCCAGCACGCCCCGCCAGGTTCGGCTGGAAGGGGTCGTGACCGACTACGACCCCGAATGGAATGCCTTTTTCCTTCAGGACGAGACGGGTGGAGTCCGTGTGCTTCCTCCATCTGGACGGCAAGACCTGCAGGTGGGTGACCGGATTGAGGTGGAGGGGATCTACAGGCAGTCAGGCTTGGCGCCCGCGATTGAATCGAAACAGATCCGGGTCCTGGGTCGTGCGCCGCTCCCTGGTCCGCTGCGTGCGCCGCCTTCACAAATCGTTGCCGGCTTGAGAGACAGCCAGTGGGTCGAGGTGAGCGGCATTGTTCGCTCTGGCGCCACCGAACGGCACCATGCCATTGCCGAAATTGCCTCGGGGGATGAGCGGATCAAGGTCCACCTTCCGGCGCCGGGAGGGGGACGCTTCCCCGAGTGGCTTCTGGACGCGCGCATTCGCGTCCAGGGTGTGTGCAGCGTCCGTCTCAATTCCAGCCAGGAGTTTGTGGAAGCGGTCGTGTTCGTTCCCGATTCGAGGCTGCTGGTCGTCGAGAAGCCCGCTCCGTCCAATCCCTGGGATGCGCCGCCCGTGCCGTTCCCCGCGGTTCTCTCTGGCCGGACCGACGAGAGCATCGGGCACCGCGTTCACGTCCGCGGCGTGGTCGAGATGTTCCGTCCTGGCCGATCGATATTCATCACAGATGGAGGGAACAATCTCTATGTCCAGACCTCGGCCCAAGATCCTCTCCAGCCCGGCGATCGGGTCGATGTGCTCGGTTTTCCAGAACTGATTCAGAAGGGGCCAGCCGTGGTCGACGCGGTCTATCACCGCATCGGCTCGGGTCCTCCTCCTTTGGCGGTGCACGTGACGCCGGCAGAGATTCTCGCCCCGCGCCACGATTCCGGACTCGTCAGCATCGAGGGACGATTGACGCAGCTCTCGGTGCTTCCTGACGGACCGGAACTCACGCTTCAGGCTGGCCCCCACGTCTTCCAGGCGTTTCTCGAGCCCGATGCGGCCGCCGCCGACCGCTTCGCGGGACTGGAAGAAAACAGCGTGCTACGTGTGACCGGGGTGTGCATTCTTTTTCGTGACAACAGTGGAAACCCGTATGGATTCAAGCTCCGCGTGCGCCACGTTCGCGAGATAGAAGTCGTGCAGCGCCCGTCCTGGTGGACGGTGGGGCGCGCGCTGGCGCTGCTGGTCCTGACGAGTGGTGCGGTGTTCGTGGCGTTTGCCTGGGTGGTCGCTTTGCGACGGCGCGTTCGGAGCCAGACAGACGTCATCCGCCGGGAACACCAGAGCAAAGCGGCCGTCGAGCTGCGGTGTTACAACCTGATCGAGAACGCCCGCGACATCATCTGCACGCTCGACTTGAACGGCGTGCTGTTGACGCTCAACCGGGCAGGTGAGGAGCGATCCGGCTACCTTCGACAGGAAGTCGTGGGGCAGGCGATCAGCGGCATGTTCGCACCCGAGTCGACCGGACGTCTTGCGGAAGTATTGAACTGTGCCCGTCGCGGCGAAGAACCGCCGGCCGGAGAATGGGAAATCATCGGCAAGGACGGACGCCGAGTGTGGCTGGAAGTCAGCCTGAGAGTCATCAACGAAATGGGGACACCGGTGGCGTTGGAAGGGATTGCCCGAGACATCACCGAACGCAAGCGGGCCGAAGAGGAGAAGAGGCAGCTTGAAGTGCAGCTTCAGCAGGCGCGGAAGATGGAATCGGTGGGCCGGTTGGCGGGCGGCGTCGCTCATGACTTCAACAACATGCTGGGCGTGATCCTCGGCCACACCGAGATCGCGCTCGAGGGAGTGACGCCGGGGCATCCTGTCCACGCCGATCTCGTGGAGATACACGCGGCCGCCAAGCGGTCAGCGGACCTGACTCGGCAACTGCTGACGTTTGCCCGTAAGCAGACCGTTGAGCCGCGAGTGTTGGACTTGAACGGGACCATAGCCGGTTCGCTCCAGATGTTCGGGCGGCTGATCGGCGAGGATGTCCGTCTCCATTGGCGACCCGGGGCGGACCTGTGGGCGGTGAAGGCCGACCCGAGCCAGATCGACCAAATCCTTGCCAACCTGTGCGTCAATGCGCGGGATGCCATCGCCGGCGTCGGCACGATCACGATCGCGACGGGCAACGGCTCCTTGAACGAAGCTGACTGCGCGGATCTCCCCGGCGTTGAGCCCGGTGACTATGTCCGGTTGGAGGTCGGCGACGACGGCTGCGGGATGGACGATGAGACCCTCAAGCAGATTTTCGAGCCGTTCTTCACGACCAAGGGGATGGGCGCGCGCACCGGTCTGGGCCTGGCGAGCGTGTATGGTGCGGTCAAGCAGAACGGCGGGCACATCGAGGCTCGCAGCAAGCCGGGTGCAGGCACGACCTTCACGATCTATCTGCCGCGGGTACCGCGGCAGGCGGAACAGGCAGGCGCCGAGGGCGTGGCGGAATCGCGCAAGCGAGGTCACGAGACCATTCTGCTCGTGGAGGACGAGCCGGCGATTCTAAAGATGACCACGCGAGTACTCCAGCGGAGCGGGTACACAGTTCTGGCTGCCGGCACGCCAGGCGAAGCCATCCGGCTGGCTGGAGAGCGCGGCGGCGAGATTCACATGCTGATGACCGACGTCGTGATGCCGGAGATGAATGGACGCGACCTCGCGAAGCAGTTGCAGTCAAGCTATCCGGGCTTGAAATGCCTGTTCATGTCGGGATACACAGCCGACGTGATCGCGCGCCACGGCGTCGTGGACGAGGGTATAAGTTTCATTCAGAAGCCGTTCTCCATCGGTGATGTGGCCGCGAAGATTCGAACCACACTGGATGGCGAATAGGGCCGCGTTCCGGCGGTCCCGCGAAGGGGCTGGTGACGTCCGGTGGAGTCGCTGGCGCAGGGGGAAGACGGTCGGGATTGACCGTTTCTGGCGACGACGCAGACGTAGAATGGGCGGCGACCTCAACTCCGAGAGTCAGGGGAGGACTTGATGGTGGCGTTGTTCCTGCTGGGTTGGGTCTTCGCCGGACATTACTTGCAGAGCCTCGCACAAGGCGCGCAGACATCGCCACCGGATGTGGTTGGGCCCGCTTCCGAAAAGCGAATGTTCGACATCCGCTCCCGGCAGGCGTGGGACGCAGTCCAGAGGCGACTTGTTGAGATCGGATTCTCTTCGGACAAGACCGACCGTGCCAATCAGGTTGTGCTTACGAAGTGGCGCGATGTTGGCGACAAGGGCATGGAATGGCTGGTCGCGCCCGCGCTGCCGCAGACCTACGTCACCAAGCGCATACGTTTCGAGGTGTTCGTCTCGCCATTCGCTGAACCCGCCCGCGTCCATGTGGGGTCTATCATGGAGGAGACCAGCGTGGGGCGGTCTCGCTCCTGATCTTCTCCCCCACGCGGGTAAACGGATGCTCGATTCCGACGTTCGGAATCTACTCAGTGCGCTACCGGATTCAGTAGTGTGATTGATCAGCTCGATCAAAGTGCCGTTGAGGGTGACCCCCTTGAGCGCCCCTGATGTCAGTCATGTGCAGCAAGATCGCTGCCGAAGGACTCCGCGAGCGTTTCCCATCACCGTCGGACTGAGTCTGGCTGGATTTCTACCTGTACGGGGTAGCCTCTCGCGGCCAGCCCTGACTGGCTGCGCAACTCGAGCACGATGAAGGCCCGCACATCGTCGCCCGGGCGGCTGTTGCTGGTCAGATGTTTCTGGTACTTCTGCAATGCTTCCGGCTGGAACTCCTGGGAGACGATGTCGACGCTCACGACTCCCCGCGGATTGAACTTCCAGATCAGCCGGCGAAAGTCGTCACGCGGCGTGGCCAGTCGTTGACGGCCTACGATCAAGCAGAGGTCTCTTGGGCTCCACCCCATCATATTGACGTAGATGGACCTGATTGAGGCGACGATCGGGATCTGGTCCAGTTCGGTCGAGCCGTACACGAACGAGGGGATGGAGTACTCCTCAGACCGCCGCTCGCCGAACACCGTCATCTCGACGACACCCTGGTTCGTGACGGCGAAGACGCCGGGACGGTTAGGGATCCGAAAATTGGGCGGCTGCGCGGCGGCGTGGAGCGGCGGACACAGGAATAACCCGGCGAGCAGGAGAACTGGAATCATCTTCGCCTCCACGGGGACGCGGTCACGGGCGAGTGGGCATGCGACCCGGCTATTCTAGTCGAAGACGACAGCCCTGCGGCGAGGCACTCGACCGCCCGTGCATGCTTCATCGTCGGGTGGCGCGGCTGCTCGGAGGGGTCGCACCCCAGTGGTGGTATCCCCACCGGGACACCGCCTCATCCGGCACGTTGAATGGCTCGGAGTGATTCGCCGATGCGCGAGACTCTTCATGGTGCGGACACCCGATCCCTGTGATCCCGACACTTCACCGGTCTGGTCCAAAGGGAAGGTGGTCGGGAGCTAGCCAAACTCCGCCGCTTCAGCCAGAGCCCGGTCCAGCAATTCCGTCAGACCTAGCCGCGCGGCCCACTGGCGCAGGTACGCGAGGTCGATCGTGGGTGCCTGCACCTTGATGACGCCGACAAGATCGTGCCACTGGCGGTCGGACATTCCGTCCGAAGCGCGGTACCAATCCAGCTTGGAGAGGACCACATCTTCCGCGGTCGCGACAAAGACCGCCTGTGGCCCGGCCGGGTCAAGGTGCTCCTGCGATCGCCGGGCGAGTTGCTGCCGCCCGAAGCCGTCGGGCGGGGGCACGAAGACATCCACCTTGAAGCCCGACGCGTGATGAATGGCATTGAAACTCCGATGGCCGACGACCGCGCGCGCGACCGCGCCGGGATCGATGTAGAACTCGCCGCCCAGGCTCGCGACCAGTCTGTCGGTGTGCTCCGGCCTCAGATCGGCCACGATGTCCGCGTCGTTTGTGGAGCGGGGAAAGCCGCGGGCCGAACTGGCGACCGAACCCACCAGCACGTACTCCACGTCCAGTTCGTCGAGTACGTTGATCACTTGCAGCAGCACGTCGGTAATCGTGTTCACGCCACGTCGTCCGGGCTGACCTGGTGGTTGGTTGGGATTGCAGATGCCTTCAGCATCTGCAGCCGTGTATCCCGAAGCAGTTGTCGCAGTTCGGTCGGGCTGGCGGTCGAGTGACGCTGGCGCAAGCCAATCAGGGTGAAGGTTTCCGCCATGGCGTTGAGTGCATCGATCTGCGCGATCCGCTGCCACACGGGCATGGAGCGCAGGAGCCGGATCTGGAGGCGCTCCGACTCGGGATCTGTGTCGGGAGACTGGGTGATCATGGACGCGAGCGCCATTCTACACCAGGCGCCAGACGGGCTGGGCCTCGGCCGTTCCGGCGAAGGGGCTGCCGAGGTCCGGTGGAGTCGCTGGCGCAGGGGAAGACGGTCGGGCTGCGCCGTTTCGGCAGGATGCAGGTGCTATACTCCCGCGATCGTGCGGAACGTGTCCTGGAATCGGTGTCCTGCCGGACGCTGCTTGGCGCCGGCCTGGACGGCATCACGAACGCACCGCCGAATCCGAAGCGACACCGTCGGCCACGGGGCCGGGGACCGTCATTGCACGTGTGACCGAAGACCACCTGCGGAGGACATGATGCACAAGCAGTTGCCTCGAACCGCCGTGATTGCGGCGACCATCCTCGGCGTGATCGCGTTCGCGGTCGGCATCCAGGCGCGGCAGGCGGCAGGCCAGAAGACCGCTGCCGCCGGCCAGCGCGCGCAGGCGGTGGACCAGGAGTACACCAGGCGCATTCTGGACGCCACGCCGGACAAGCGAATCCTGACCGAACTGGTCGATCACATGCCGGCCTCCTCGACGGTGCCGTCTCCGCTGAAGTTCTTCGGCTACGTGCCGGGCGAGGACAGCAAGGTCACCTACCACAAGGACATCGTCCGCTACTACGAAGCACTCGACAAGGCATCGGCGCGGGTGACGATGTGGGAGATCGGCAAGACCGAAGAGGGGCGGCCGATGGTGGCCCTGGCGGTCGCAGACGAGGCGACGCTGGCGGCGCTCGATCGATACAAGCGCATCACGAGGCAGCTGACCGACCCGCGTACGCTCTCGGAAGCGCAGGCGCGGCAGCTGATCCAGACCGGCAAGCCCATCTACGTCGTGACCGGCAGCCTCCATTCATCCGAGGCCGGCAGCCCGGAGATGCTGATTGAGTTGGCGTTCCGCCTGGCGGTGGAGGAGTCGCCGTTCATCCAGCAGATCAGAAACAACGCGATCGTCGTCATCGTGCCGGTGGCCGAGGTGGACGGCCACGAGCGCTACGTGGACAACCGGCGCGCGGCCGACGCCGGCCAGCCGCAGCCTGGGATGACCTACTGGGGCAGGTACGTGGCGCACGACGACAACCGCGACACCATGGGCAAGGGCCTGGCGCTCACCCGCAACACGCTGAAGCTGTTCCTCGACCTGCGCCCGCAGGTGCTGCACGATCTCCACGAGTCGGTGACGCTGCTCTACACCTCGGCCGGCACCGGGCCGTACAACACCGAGATTCCGCCCGTGCTGGCGAGCGAGTGGTGGTGGCTGTCGCAGACCGAAGTGATGGAGATGACCAAGCGCGGCGTGCCCGGGGTGTACACCTACAACTACTGGGACGGGTGGGCGCCGAACTTCCTGCTGTGGATCGCGGTCACGCACAACTCGATTGGCCGGTTCTACGAGACGCAGAGCTACGCGGGCGGCGGTGGGGGCGGAGGGAGAGGCGGTGAAGCGGCGGCTGGTGGACGCGCCGGCGCCGCACCGGCGGGAGGAGCCCGAGGGGGCGCGCCCGCCGCGACGGCGGGTCGCGGTCGGACCGTGGCCGGCGGGCAGAGCACGGAGTGGTATCGTCCGTACCCGGTGCCGCCCGAGGGCGTGCAGTGGAGCGGCCGCTCGAACATCAACATGCAGCAGTCGGCGCTGCTCATCGCGCTCAACACCGTGGCGAAGAGCCACGAGATGATCCTCGAGAACTACTACATCAAGAACAAGATGATGGTCGAGAAAGGGAAGACGAGGGCGCCCTACGCCTACGTCGTGCCCGCCAGGCAGCCGCGCAGGGCCGATGCGGCCGACCTGATGAACTACTTCCGCCGCGATGCGGTCGAGGTGCACACGGCGACGGCTCCATTCACGATCGACAACGTTCAGGTGGCCGCCGGCGACTACATCGTCCGACTCGACCAGCCGTATGGCGGCCTTGTCAACATGCTGCTCGGCGTGCAGTGGTTCCCCGAACAGAACCCGCGCCCGTACGACGACACGGGCTGGTCGTTCCCGCTGTTGCGCAACCTGGAGGTGCACAAGATCGACGACAAGAGCATCTTTGAGAAGCCGATGGCGCTCGCGACGGCCGACTTCAAGGGCGTCGGGACCATCGACGGCAACGGGCGGATGCTGGTCATCGATCACACGACCGACAGCAACCTGGCGACCTTCCGGTTCGCGAACGCCAACGTGAAGATGTCGGCCGCCGAGCGGGCGTTCGAACTGGCGGGTCACCGCTTCGGCCCCGGCGCGTTCATCATCCCGAACGCCGACCGCGCGTCGCTCGACCCGCAGATCCGGGAACTCGGACTTGCGGCGTGGGCCACCGACACGCCGCCCAACGTCCCGACGCACGACCTCGACGTGCCGCGCATCGGTTACCTCCACTCGTGGTCGAGCACGCAGGACGAGGGCTGGGTCCGGATGGTGTTCGATAGACTCAAGATCCCGTACACCTACTTCGCCGACAACCTCGTCCGGCAGGGCAACCTCCGCGCGAAGTTCGACGTCATCTTCTACCCGGCCGGGCCCGTGCAGGTCGACGGCGGCGACGTGCCGTCGGGCGGCACGCCTCAACCCTACAAGAAGACCGATCTCACTCCGAACGTCGGGACGGCGCCCGATGCGACCGACGATCGGCGGGGAAGTCTCGGCCGCGACGGCATGAGGGCGCTCGAGACCTTCGTGCAGGAGGGCGGCCTGCTCATCGCAGAAGGCCCGCCGGCCGCGGTATTCCCCGACTACCGGATTGTGCCCGGGATCGTGACCGAGAACCCGGCCGACTTGTGGGCGCCGGGATCGGTCATCAAGACGCTGCTCGGCGACAAGACGAGCCCGGTCCTGTACGGCTACGACCAGAAGGCGCTGGGAGTGATCTACAAGAGCGGGCCAGTCCTGGCGCTCTCCGGCGGCGGCGGACGCGGCGGCGGAGGAGGGCGCGGGGGCACGCCGTCGTTCCAGCCGAACCTCCAGCCGATGGCGACGCCGTCGCGGTTGACGACGCTGGACGGCCCGCCGGTGCCAGCCGCGCAGCGCGGCGCTGCCGGCGGACGCGGTGCAGGAGGCGGGGGCGGCGTCGGCCGCGGCGGACTCGACGCGGCGACGGCCGGACCACGCGTGCTGCTGTCGTATCCGACCGACCCGAACGATCTTCTGCTGTCGGGCGCACTGGTCGGCGGAGAATCCCTGGCCGGCAGGCCGGCGCTCGTCGACGTGAGCCTGGGCAAGGGGCACGTCGTCCTGTTCGGCGTACGTCCGTTCTGGCGGAACGAAACCAGCGGGAGCCACTTTCTGGCGTTCAACGCGATCCTGAACTGGAACGATCTGAACGCCGGCCGCTAGACCGTGCGAACTGCCGGCGCTCGTGTCGGCGACCTAGGAGCGTGAGCGGCGGCGGGAGTCTCTTAGCGAGCGACTGTGCGGACAGCGGCGTTATACGCTCGCGCAGGGCCCCCGGTCGCTGAAACGCGAGGGTACGACCGCGCGGATCAACTGGCGGGAAGTGTTCAAGTTCTTCTCGGGCGCTGCATTCGCCGGCACGATCGCGAATGCCTATCTGTTCCTGTACGACGTCTCCGTGCCGTTTCCGCTTTTTGGATTCACGATCTCCCCGCGTCTCGTTGCCGTGAAAGCGGTCGTATCAGTGGTCTTATGCGGCGTGTTCTTCTACTTCGGCTACCTGCAGCCACGTCAACAGTCCCGCTGAAGACGATTCTCGCTTCACAGGGGCAAGTGGCTTGCCGAGCAGGCGCCGCCGGGAAGAGGCTGGCCGGGAACCGGCAGACTGTCGGTGGCGTCCCCACAGCGACTCACCCGGCTGTATCTTGAGGGCCGGTTCCGGCGGGCGGCGTAAGTGTATACTCTGCCGCACGCGGCTCGCGACCGAGATAGCGCGACGGGAAGAGGGAGGTCGGAGATGCAGTCTTTCCACTTCGCTCCCCGCGAAGGTAGCCTGGTGAAGGTTCTGTTCGGCGTCTGCGCGTTGGCCGCCTTCGCTGGCGTCTCTTTGGCGTACCCGCAATATACGTACGAATCGATGGCGTTCTTTGTCATCGGTGTGATGGTCACGTGGCGGGAGTACCTTCGGTGGCGCAGGGCAGAACACCGGCGGCGCCAGTGCGAACGATAGTTGCCTGATACAACTTGGTGGCGTCCCCACGGCGATGCAGTCATTCGTACCAACCCGTCCTGCGCCTGGTCGGACGGCTCGCCGCGTAGGTCAGGAGTACGCGTCGAATCATCCGGTCTTCTGTTTGTTCTTTCTCGGCTTTCTTGCGTTGTCTCTTGGGTCCGGTTCTCCAAAATCCAAGCGGGCCGTGACCGGTACCGGGTCTTTGCGTCGGGCGCGTTCTCGCACCTGCCGACTCCCGCCAGTCGCCGTGGTCTTGGTTTTTCGGGGTGGTCGCTTCTGTTTCGGTCGTTCCGCCTCGCCACGCCCCCTGCCTTTGAACAACTCCCAACAGTCCTGGAACGTTGCCCTCGAAAGGCGAATGATCTTCCACTGCACGTCCATGTCTTTCGGGGTGTACTTGTGCCGTGTGCCTTCGTGTTCCTGCGCGAATTGGAAGTACGGGTCAGCCAGGTAGGCGTCCTTCGACAACGAGTGGTCGGCATGGTACTGCCATAGCGTTGTGCCACGAATGCCCGCAAGCTGTAGGGAGCCACGAGACGCACAGTAGTCTTGGAACTTCCGATGTGACAGGTCGTAGTCGTACTCGGTCACCAGCAACAAGTGCTCGATATTCTGGCATAGCGCCTCGGGTCCAAGACGCACGACGGGAATCGGGACTTCCTTCCGCTTGACCTTCTTGCCAGTGATTCGTTCACGTTCGAGACAGCGTTCCTCTTCTCGTCGTACGAAGTCCTTGTGGACCTGCTCCGCGATTGTTGGTGCCATTGTTGCGGTCCCCACTAAGAACCGACCCGAAGTAGGGCGAGGAAGTCCCGCTCACACAGGATGCGGAGGGGCTGGCCCTGCATGATGAGCTCCTCAGCCTTTCGGTGCTTTGAGCTCTTTTCATGTCCGGCCAGTGAACGGACGTCTGTGTCACCGACCACCAGAATGGTAGTCGTCTTTCCAACGGACGCAGCAACGTTGCAGCCCGCTTCGGCTGCCATGTTGGCTGCATCGCTCCGCAGCATCGACAGGGCGCCTGTGAAGACGACCACTTCGCCAAACAGTTCACCATCAGGGTTTCCCGCACGCTCGGGTCCCTGCGGGGCGTTTGGTTCTCGCGGATTGATCGGTTGATTGACGCGAGCCAACCATTCGGAAAGTCCGAGACGGTGCTCCGACATGGCGCGCACGAGGATTTCTCCAGCGGCACGAGCGTCTTCAGCAGCATCGTGGTGTTGGAACTCGATGCCACAGTGTCTGGCCACCTTTGCGAGACCGTATCCGCTCCGGGCGAACTGAGGCCACGCGCGGCGGCTCACTCTAGCCGTGTCAATCCACTGGCATCCGATTGGAGGCAAGCCGTGCTTTCCTTGGGCCTGAGACAGGGCTACGCGGTCGAAACCCGTATGGCTGGCCACTATGCGACGCTCCAGCAATTCCGCAAGCTGTGGAGCGACATCGACGAATCGAGGGGCGCCCACGACCGCGCTGGCGACGATCCCGTGGATCGAGACGTTCACGGGATGGAAATAGTCTTCGGGATCGACCAGCGTTTGCCACGAATCCGTGACAGCACCGTCGGTGAAAGTAACCGCTGCAATTTGGCAGATACTCGCCAAGTCGGGGTTGGCCGTCTCTAGGTCAATCGCTACGAACGTATCGGCCATCGATCATCTCCGTTGGGGGACGAAGGCTGCCAGCGTAACATATCGCGGCTTTCGTGATGCGCGCAGCGCGAGATGGGGCAGAAGCCGAAAGTGATGCGTTTTTCAGAAAGATGCGTTTTTCAGAAAAAGTGGTCGAATCATCATTCCGCTGACAGCTCGTTCGCCGACGCCACCACGGAAACCGCAGATCGGAAAACCCGCGCCGCGCAGATGGAGTTCCGCGCGGCCCATCCACCAAGGAAAGGGAGATCATGAAACACACGATTGAAGATTGCCCGGCGGGCGCGTCTTCGGGTACGACAACGTCGAGATCCACGCGCCTGACGGCCGGCGATCGCACGTCGAGCGCCGCGTCAACGACGTCGAAGCCGCCGTCAACCGTCGAATCTTCGAGCTTGCCGCGGCAGGCTACGGGAAGAAGGGGATTGCCAAGACGCTCAACGAGGAAGGGGCGCCGTGTCCGCGCGCACAGCAGGCTCGGCCGCACGCCTGGAGCAGTTCCTCGATTCACGAGATTCTGTATCGGGAGCTCCATCGCGGCGTGGTGACGTGGAACAAGACGAAGAATCGCAACCAGCACGGAGAGAAGGCGCCCCAGGCGCGGTTCGAAATCGAGTGGATGCGGCGCGACGTGCCCGCGTTGCGGATCGTCACCGCGCCGGTTGGCGCCGGCCGGCGGAATTGATCATTTGAAGTGACGCTTGGCGAAGGCGCGGCCCGACCCGGATTTCAAGTACCTCTCAAATGCGGCGGCACTCTCCGCGTTCGAGAATTCGATTGACACCACCAGTTGCCACGGTCGCTTGCGAACGGTGTGGCTCGAGCCGCCCGAGTTGTGGGTATCGAGCCGGGTGGGGACATCCGAGGTGACGCCGACGTAGTGCCGAGCGGAATCAACTGTGCTGCGCAGGACATAGACGAAGGACTTTTCGGGCACGCGATGCCCGGTTGCAAGCTCCGAACCAAATGAGAGAGGCGAGAGAATCCCGCGGGTTTCCGTCGAACGCTGCGAAATACTCTAAGCAGGAGGCAGAAGGTCTGTGTAGGGGCTACCCGAGTGGGAACCGGATGTGCCCGTGGTCTCGGCGGTGGGTAAGTCCGCCTTCGCGGCTTCGCAGCTTCCGCGGGGCAGCCTTCGCCTGACTACTGGCTTGCCTGGACGAAGAGGCCGGCTTTCGCAAGTCTGCGACCCGATGCTTTCCTCGACTTGCTCCAGCGGGGCAGCCTTCGCCTGACTACTGGCTTGCCTGGACGAAGAGGCCCGCTTTCGCAAGTCTGCGCCCCGATGCTTTCCTCGACTTGCTCCAGCGGGGCAGCCTTCGCCTGACTACTGGCTTGCCTAGCCGTAGCTCAACCGAAGGAGTGGCAAGCTGAGGTTGAGCGAAGGCTGGCGTCCCCACCGGGATTCGAACCCGGGTTTTGGCCTTGAAAGGGCCACGTCCTAACCCCTGGACGATGGGGACGATCTGAAAGGCGAGTGCGCCATGGCGCGCACCACACGCGAGCGGCGAACACCAAATAGTACCAGAACGGCTCTCTACTCGCAACGCGCACGCCTGCTCACGCCGAGCCGGTGACAGGGGAGCGGGCCGCCCCCGTTCAGCCACTCGCGCATGCGCCTCAAGGCCGGTTCGATATAAGATCTCATCGTCAAGATATATGCAGCACACAGAGCACTGACCCCCAGGTTCCTTCCCGACCCATTCGTGCCAACCACTATGACGCTCTCGCCCGCGATACTCAGCAAGTTCGACGCACTCGAACGGATCATCGGCAACACGCCGCTGCTGGCCATCGACTTCACGTACCGCGGTGAGCCGCGGGTGCTGTACGCGAAATACGAACAGGTGAACCTCACCGGCAGCATCAAGGACCGAATGGCGCTGCACGTCCTCCGCCGCGCCTATGAGACCGGCGCGATTCAGCCGGGCGACCGGATCGCCGAGGCCACCAGCGGGAACACGGGCATCTCGTTCTCCGCGATCGGCCGGGCACTCGGGCATCCGGTGACGATCTTCATGCCGGACTGGATGAGCGCGGAACGCATCTCGCTGATTTCGAGTTTCGGCGCCTCAGTCGTCCTGGTCAGCCGGACCGAGGGGGGATTTCTCGGCAGCATCCGGATGTCCGAGGAGCTCGCGGCCCGCGAGCCGCATGTGTTTCTGCCGTGCCAGTTCGCCAACCACGCCAACGTCGAGGCCCACACGTTAACAACAGGGCCCGAGATCTGGGGACAGATGCAGCTCGAAGGCCTCACCCCCGACGCGTTCGTGGCCGGCGTCGGCACAGGAGGCACGGTGATGGGCGTCGGCCGATTTCTGCGATCACAGAAACCGGACGTACGGATTCACCCGCTGGAGCCGGCCGACTCGCCAACGATGTCAACGGGCCACCGCGTGGGCCATCATCGCATCCAGGGCATCTCGGATGAGTTCATCCCGGCCATCGTCAAGCTGAACGAACTGGATGCCATTGTCGAATCGTCCGACGGCGACGCCATCCTGCTCGCTCAGAAACTTGCGCACGTCGGATTGGCGGTTGGAATTTCTTCCGGGGCGAATTTCATCGGCGCGGTGAAGGTGCAGAACGAGATGGGGCGGGGCGCGGTGGTGGCGACGGTATTCTCCGACAGCAACAAGAAGTACCTGAGCACCGACTTGCTGCGAAACGAACCCGTCAAGGCGGGCTCTCTGTCGCCGGATATCGACGTGCTGGGATTTCGCGCGATCGGCAGACTGTGCTCGGCCTGCCCGGAACATCCCGGGCAGACCAAGACCATCTGACCGCGCTGTCCCCGGTCAGCGCTTCTGCAGATCCGACATGCTCAACGTGGCGTTCTTCTTGTATCCATCCGGCGGAGCGTAGATCCCTGCGGGCGCCGGACGCTCGGCGATGTCAACCACTTCCTGCGTCACGCGCATCTTGGCGCCCATCATGTCCGCCGTCAGTTCCGAGGCGATCTGGAACCCCTTGATCTTGGCGAACTCGGCCAGGGAGGCGTCGGCGACGCGCATCTGACCCTGCAGGATCACCGGCATGATCGTCGCATTAAAGGCCGCAACGTCAAACGGCACGGCGGTCGACGCCCACACCCGGACGTTCATCTTCATCCCCATCACGCTCATCGTCGTGTCGTATCCGATGCAATCCCAGGAGCCGATCTTCTTGGTCTCGCTGGTCGGTGTGACCGTCGCCGTCACTTTCATCATGTCGGCCATGCCGGCCGCCTCGGGCGGAAGCAGCTTGGCAAAGTCCAGCGGCAGGGGAGTCTCGACGTAGGTCTTGCGCTGGTGATCGATGAAGTACGCCACCTTCTTGCTGACGTCGATCACGAACCATGCGTCCGCGTTGCCGGTCGCGAACTTCCCGGCGGTAATCCAGGTTTCGTTCGTATCATCGCGCGCGGGTGTGTTCTGCCCCATCATGGCCATGCCATCCGTGTGCGTCTTGGCCTTGATATAGGTATCGGCGAACGCGGCCGGGGCCGCGATCAGGAGCACGATCGCCGCCAGAATCATCTTCTTCATGGTTGATTCCTTCTCGTTGAAAAGTCGTTAGTCGATACGCCAGCCGAAGCTCGCGTCAGAGACGTACCGCTCCGATTCGCGAAGCCAGCCGAAGCTCGCGTCAGAAACGCACCGCTCCGATTCGCGAAGCCAGCCGAAGCTCACCGAGGACAGTGAAACGAACCGGAGGTGAGCGAAGGCTGGTGAGCCGGGTGGGGATCGAACCCACGACCACCGCATTAAAAGTGCGATGCTCTACCACTGAGCTACCGGCCCGACCGCGTGTAACCGGCTTCATCACCCGTTCCGGCGACCGGCGAACAGGTCGCGCACGCTGGCGTTGAAGACGTCCCCGATAATTCTACCTCCTCCTGCCCGCGGCCGGGAGGAAGGTGTCGAAGACCGTCGATCCCCCTCATGCGGCTACCGCTTCCATGAGACCGAGATGCCTTCGCCGGACGGCGACACAATAGTGCTGAGGATGCCGGGGTGCGTGCGAAGGGTCGCGAGGAAGTTGCCCAGTTCGCCGGCCTTGTTCACCACGTTGTGGCCGAGAAACAACCCGCCTTTGTCGAGCCTGGGAAACACCAGGTCGAAGAAGCGCTGGTAGTCGCGCTTCCACGCGTCAAGGAACACGTAGTCGAACGTGCCGGGGAGCGAGGGAATGACCTTGAATCCGTCTCCGGACACCACCCGCACGATGTCCCCGAGACCCGCCGCGCGGACGTTCGCCTCTGCCTCCTTCGCGCGCTGCGGATCGTATTCGATCGTCACGAGGCGGCCGCCCGATTCGCGCAGGCCGAGCCCGATCCAGATCGCCGAGTAGCCCTGGGCCGATCCGATTTCGAGCGCGCGCTTCGTGTGGTTCGAGGCGGCAAGCAACCGCAGCATCCGTCCGTCCTCCTCGGAGACGGCAAGGCGATTCGCGTCCACCGAACGGATCCGCTTCAAGACCGCGCCGGCGGCGGCAGGGATGATAGGGTCGGCGGAGACCGTGGCGGCGCCGAGACACAGCGACAGAAGAAGACACACACCACCGGCAGTTGATCGTCGTACAGCCATCGGAACCGGCTCTCTGGAAGTGATGACGCGTGAACGTGGGGCGTCGACTCGACCATTCTATCAGGCTCGACGTCGCGCCACGCCGCATCCGCATCGTGCCAGCCGGCGATTGCGGCGACCAACTGGCGCACCTGCCGGGAACCGGGCTGCAGCGCGGCGATGAGCCTCGGATTCCGTGCTAAACTCGATTGCTCCGCTGGTGGGGCCGCGATTCGATCCAACTGGAGGGCTTGATGAGCCCGATTCTTGTTCGTCCGGTGCGAGAACAACTGGAACACGACCGGATTATCAGGCTGCTCCAGCCCAGGTACCGGCGTCGTTTCAACGTGGGGATCAACCCGGGCAACGAGACCGCCGCGCCAGTGGGCGCCGGGCCAGAGGCCATATACCCGGATCTCGTGCTGATGCCCACCGGCCGCAGCAAGAAACTGGCCGGGGTCGTCGAGGTCGAGACGGGCGAGTCGGTGAACGCCCTCGAAGCGATGGCCCAATGGGCCATTTTCGGCCGGTTGCCCGCGGAGTTCGCGCTCTACGTGCCAGCCGGGTCGGTGGAGGTCGCCAAGCGCCTGTGCCTCGACAACAACATCGGCGTCACCGAAATCTGGACCTACCACATGATCGGGGACCAGACTCGATTTACCCAGGTGCTCAAGTCGCCGATCGAAGCCAAACTGTCTGCCGCCAGGGCGGCTGCCGCGGCTGCGGCTCCCGGCAGGAATGGCGCGAGCCGGAAACCGGCGAAGAGTAGACCGGCGAAGACGATACGCCGACCGCCGGCCGCGCCGAGGGTCCGGCCCAAGGCGAAGGAACCCGCCTCATCCGCCGGCACGCGCCACAGCAGTTCCGCCAGCAGGTCCCCTCGGAAGGGCAGATAGCGGCCGTTTCCGCGGGACCGACGTCTGAAGGTCTGTCGCGTCGCCGGGCGCATGTACCCTGCCGGGACTGGGCGCGTCTACGGTAGAATAGAGACGGAAGATATCCCGACTGTTGAAGGATTGGCCATGAAGTCCGTATGGTTCCGTTGTGCGGCCGGCGCAGGCCTGCTCCTGGCGAGCGCCGTCCTGTTCGCGCAGTCTCCGCCGGCGTCGGGCCAGCAGAGCCAGCCGCCAGCCAAGCCGGCGGCCGAGAGCGTGCAGAAGCCTGTCTACAGGACGTCGGTGGACCTGGTCACCACCGACGTCATCGTCCGGGACGGGCGGGGGCAGTTTGTCGCTGATTTGTCCAAAGAGCAGTTCGAGGTGTTCGAGGACGGCGTGCCGCAGAGCGTGTCGTCTCTGGTCCTGGTGCACGGGGGGCGAGCCACCAACCTCGCGCTGCCGCCGCCGGCCGCGCCGCCCGAAGGTATCATCCTCCCGCCGGCGCGTCCGACCAACGACGCCTCGGGCCGTGTCTTCATCCTGTTTATCGACGACCTGCACCTGGACTTCAAGAACACGCATCGGGTGCGCGACCTGCTCAAGAAGATCAAGAACACGCTCATTCATGAAGGCGACATGTTCGGCATCGTGTCGACCGGCACCTCGTCTATCGCCGTCGACCTTACCTACGATGCCAAGCGCATCGACGAAGCGATTGGGAAGGTGATGGGCGGAGCGCTGAAGCCGACCGACATTATCCAGGCGCCGGAAGGCAATGAAGGGCCGAGCGAGGTTCGCTATCGGGCGCACGTGGCGTTTTCGACGGCCGAAGACCTGATGGCGCAGCTCGACCAAGTCCACAACCGGCGCAAGGCCCTGATCTACGTGAGCAACGGGTACGACTTCAATCCATTCGAGAAGTCGCGGACGGGCGAAGCCGACTCGGTGTTCGAAAACAACCAGATGAAGGCGGATGAGAAGCAGCAGCGGCAGCAGGCGGCGCAGGCGGCTGGTGTGGACGCGAACGACACGACGGACCCGATGGCCACTGCCGCGAATCGCTTTGCGGACGCCGACTTGGCGCGCGAACTGTCGGAACTGACGCGCTCGGCCAATCGCGCCAATGCCACCATTTACACGTTCGACCCGCGCGGCCTGGTCGGCATGCCCGATATCGACGAAAAAGTGGACCCGACCGAATGGGCGAACTACATCCAGAAGTCGATCGACAGCCTGCGGGTACTCGCCGAGCTGACGGGCGGGATCGCGGTCGTCAACCAGAACGATTACGAGAAGGCGCTCAAGCGCATCGACGCCGAGACCAGCGACTACTACATGCTGGGTTACTACTCGTCAAACCCGGATCCGCTCAAGCGCACGCGGCGCGTCGAAGTGAAGGTCGCCCGGAAAGACCTTGACGTCTGGTCGCGACAGACCTATTCGCTCAAGAAGCTGCCAGCACCGAAACTGCCGCCGAAAACCACGAAATAGGGTCTTGTCCGCGGCACGGGTTGACACGTCCTCCTTCGGTGTATACTGCTCCCTAGCGCGTTGGTTTCCCCTCCTCGCCGTCGGGTATTCGTACCGCTGCCGGGGCTTTTTCCCAACGCGAAACACCCTATCCCAGGTACGCTCTTTCTGGAGAAGAACTCATGCAGCGAATGACGAAGGTCTTGCTGGCGATCGTGGCGGTGTGTGCGCTGTGTGGTAGCGCTCAGCCCGCGTTTGCCCAGAACGTGACGACCGGCGACCTGGTCGGCATCGTGATGGATGCGCAGAAGGCGGTGTTGCCGGGCGCGTCCGTGGTGGCTGTTCATGTGCCGACCGGAACGACCTACGAAGCGACGACGCAGGCGGACGGGCGGTTTGCCATCCTCCAGGTTCGCGTCGGCGGCCCCTACAAGATCACCGCGTCGATGAGCGGATTCAGGAACCACGAAGTGACCAATGTCATCGTCGCCCTGGGCGAAGCGCGCAGCGTGGAGATTACGCTGGCGTTGGCGTCCGTGCAGGAGACGGTCAATGTGGTCGCGTCGGCCCAGTTGATTGATACGTCCAGGGCCGGCACCGCTTCCAACATCGATCAGCAGTCGATCGAGTCACTGCCGACCATCACACGCAGCCTGACCGACATCGCACGCACCCGCCCGATGTTCAATTCGATGGGATCGGGTGCCGGCGACGGCGCGTCGGCGGTGTCAGTGGCCGGCACGAGCTTCCGCTACAACAACCTCCAGATCGATGGGGCGGCCAACAACGACCTGTTCGGCCTGGCCAGTTCGGCGGGCGCGCCCGGCGGCACGGCCGAGACGCAGCCGGTCAGTCTTGACGCCATCGCCGAGCTCCAGCTCGTCGTCTCGCCGTACGACGTGCGGCAGGGCGGATTCGCTGGCGGCGGCATCAACGCGGTGACCAAGAGCGGCAGCAACCAGTTCCACGGGTCGGGATTCTTCTACGGCCGGGACCAGAGATGGGTGGGCAAGTTGAACGCCGTCAATCTGGCGACACCCACCAGCGTGGCCGCCATCTCGAAGTTCAGTGACAAGCAGGGTGGCGCCAGCCTCGGCGGCCCGGTCATCACGAACAAAGCGTTCTTTTTCGGCACGGTCGATTTCGGCCGCAAGTACCGTCCGACCGGGTATTCGGTCTCGGGCTCGGGCCAGAACTTCGGCAACGAGGCGCTCGTTGACCAGTTCCTCAGCGACCTCAAGAATCTGTACGGCTACACGCCTGGGCCGGACCCGAAGAGCGAGTTCACCCGGGCGACCAACAGCGACAAGTACTTCGGCCGAGTCGACGTCAATGTGACGAGGAACGACCGGTTGACGATTCGGAACAACACGATCCTGTCGCTCAACGACATCGCCGGCAATCCGTCGACATCCTCCTATCGTTTCCCCGACAACTTCTATCGCTACATCAGCAACACCAATTCGGCGGTGGCACAGTTGAACTCGACCTGGGGCAAGGGCGTCAACGAACTGCGCGTCACCTACACGCGCGTGCGGGATCACCGCGAGAACCCGTTGACCGGTCAGCCGTTGTTCCCGATGGTGACAGTCACGCTGGCGTCCGGCAGATCGGCTGTCGCAGGGACCGAGCGATACTCGTCGCGCAACGCGATCAACCAGGACATGATCGAGGTCAACGAGGCCTACACCCTGATCAAGGGCAGCCACACCCTGACCGTGGGGTCGCACAACGAGTTCCTGAAGCTGAGCAATCTGTTCATCCGGGACAACGTCGGGGTGTACAGTTTCACGAGTCTCGCGAACTTCGAAGCCGGACTCGCCCAGGCGTACGACCGCAGCTTCTCGCTGACCTCCGATCCGAACCAGCCCGCGCAGTTCAACGTCAACCAGTGGGGACTTTACGCTGGTGACCAGTGGCGGGTGCGCAACAACTTTACTCTCACCTTCGGCGCCAGGGTGGATGCCCCGCGCTTCCCGAAGACGCCGACCGCCAATCCGGTGTCGGTGTCCGCGTTCGGGTACGCGACCGACGTCGTGCCCAACGACGTGCAGTGGTCGCCGCGCGTCGGCTTCAACTGGAATACGAGAGCCAACGGCGACGAACAGATTCGCGGCGGGATCGGGATGTTCACCGGCCGGCCGGCCTACGTGTGGATTTCGAACCAGTACGGCAGCACCGGCGTCGACTTTGCCCGGATCGGCGCGAGCAGCAACAGCAACAACAAGATCCCATTCGTCGCCAACCCGGTGGGCCAACCGACGACGGTTACCGGCGCGACGGCCGGCTCGTACACCAACGAGATCGACCTGATCGATCCGAACTTCAAGTTCCCGTCGATTCTTCGCGGCAACCTGGCATGGGACCGGAAGCTCCCGTTCGGCTTTGTGGGCACCGCAGAATTTCTGTGGTCCAAGACGCTCAGGGACATCAAGTACGAGAACCTGAATCTCGCGGTCAATCCAGCCGCGAACTCGTTCATGGGCCGGCCCTTCATGAGCCCGGTTGTCACGACGTTGAGCAACGCGCCGCTGCTCCAGAACACCAACAAGGGCTATACCTGGAACGTCAGCTTCGAGGTGCGCAAGCCCGTCAGCAAGGGGTTCTTCATGGCGGGTTCCTACTCGTATGGCGTGGCCAAGTCGATCATGGATGGCACCTCCGACCAGGCCATCTCCAACTGGGGCAACGTCTACACCACGGGTTCGCCCAACGACGTTCCGCTGGCGATTTCCAACTTCGATCCAGGCCACCGGATCAGTCTCACCATGGCGTACGAGGTGCGGGTCTGGAAGGAATCCAAGGCGACTGTCTCGATGTTCTACTCGGGCCAGAGCGGCCGGCCGTACGCGTTGACGGTCTATGGCGACATCAATGGTGATACCTACAGCAACGACCTGGCGTACTTCCCGAAGTCGGCCACCGAGATGACCTTCACGGGCGGGACCTACCAGAACTTTCTTGACTGGATCAATGCGGATTCCTGCTTGAGCGGCTACCTGGGCCAGATCATGCCGCGCAACGCCTGCCGCGGACCCTGGATCGACACGCTGGACGCTCGGCTCAATCTGCAGTTGCCGCCATTCAAGAAGGTGAGGGCGGAGCTCACGCTGGACGTGCTCAATGTGCTGAACCTCATCAACACGAAGAACGGGATCGTCAGGTACGTGGGGTACGGGCAGAACACGTCGCTCACGAAGCTGGCGACCAACCCGAGTACCGGGCTGCCGTCCACAACCACCACCATCACGGCAACGAACCCGTTGATCGGGTACGACATCGGATATATGTTGTCGCCGACCACGCAGAGGTACATTTTCGATAACCTTCGCTCGCGGTGGCAGCTTCAGGCCGGCGTCAGAATCCGGTTCTAACCGGATTTCTCGACCTCAGCTCGTTCTCGGAAACGGGGGATGGCACTTGCGCCGTCCCCCGTTTGTCTTTGGGGCTCAACGGCGCCGCGGCAGCCGGAGTGACACAAACCGACAACAGACTGACATCGGTTGACAGAATGTGGCAGGTGGGTGATGACCGTGGCGGCTGGATGGGAAAGACGAACGCCCGCCGGGCCCGCGCGAGAGCACAGGCCTGGGTGGTAGGGAAGACTGGGTGATCAGGACGCTTTCGCGGCCGCCATCTGCTGAGGGAACACCGCCACGGTCGCCCGGCCGGCCTGAATCGTGTGATTCCGGCGGTGCCCGTGCGCGTCGCAGGACTGTCCCTTCTCCTCTACATAGGCGACTTCGCGGTTGGTCGCCAGTTCACGATACCGGCCGACCACGCAACCGCACGGCAACGTCGCGAATCCGAGGAGCCGAACAAGGCTCATGACACTCTCCTTACCGGGCACCAATGCAAATGACGTGCCGGCCAGAATGCACGGCGCACTTGCATGCTCACCCGATGATCTGTCCGGATTATCGGTCTTCTTTTGAGGATCTTGAGCCTATGCGGAATCGATTGATCGACGCGTGCGGTCGCCGGTTCCGGAATATATCTGAATGATTGGAGTGACAATTCTGCATTTTGGATCTGTCGGCAAGGAATACTGACCCGAATGACGGGTCGCCGATGTAATAATTTTGAGCGATCGATTCCAGTTGGGGGCGTGTGGAGCCGATAAGCCGTATATGGGTGGACGCCGATGAAGAACAAGTTGTTCACGATGCGCGACTGTCCGCACTGCCGCGACGCCAAGGAGTTTCTCGATCGCTGCGCTCCTGTCTACGTCGAGTACGACATCACGGATGATCCAGAAGCGCTGCGGCTCATGTTGACCCTGACCGGTCGAGCCGAGGTTCCGACCCTTGTTGCGGGCTACGAAGCGGTTGTCGGCTTCAACGTCGAGACGTGGAACCGCGTGGTTGAACACGGTGAGGCCATCCGGAAGGACGACCCATTCCGCCTTCCGGAGTCGATTGGGCCGGATCCGCACGACGATGACTGAGGGCCGTTTCACGGCGGGCTCAGAGAGGAGGATGTGGACATTTTCGACGGGCCTACAGTTTTTCGTATATGTCGGCGCGTCGATTTGCTAGAATCCGCATTTAAGTCTGTTCGAAACCTGAGATCTGAATCCATGGTCCATCCAAAGCGGCAGTTGAGGCGCATCGTCACGGCTGGACTGGTGTGCCTGGTGGCGGTCGCGGCGGTCGACCTGGCGGAGGCGAGCGGGCGGGGCCAGAGCACCGCGAAACGGCAGACGTCGACGAAGTACTCTGCTGCAGCGTCACGGGCGAGGAAGGCCAGGCTGGCACAGGCCGAAGCCGCCGCGCGAGCCCGCGAGGCGCAGCCGGCCCAGCCCAGGGTGAAGATCGACGCTCAGGGTGACGTCGTTCCGGATGTGCGTGCCGAGGCCGCGATCATCTATAACCCCGCGACCAACAAGGTGCTGTGGGAAGAAAAGGCGTTTGACCAGCGGTCGATCGCGAGCATCACCAAGGTAATGACGGCGCTCTGTTTTCTGGATGAAGCGCCCAATCTGGCCACACAGGTGATCATTACCGCCGCCGATATCCGGGGTGCGTCGGTGACGCACTTGCGGGCGCTGGAGCAGGTCTCGCTCGACAATCTCCTCCATCTGATGTTGATCTCATCCGACAATGCCGCGGCCAGGGCGATTGCGCGCGTGTCGCCGTACGGCGCCGCCGGATTCGTGGTTCGGATGAATCAGAAGGCGGCCGAACTCGGGCTGACCAGCACCAGCTACGCGGACCCGTCCGGTCTGCTTGCCCAGAACGTCTCGTCCGCATACGACATGGCGAGGCTGATTGCGTACGCGGCCGACGACGCCCTGATTTCGACCATCATGCGGACCGAAGCGTACTCGTTCAGGACGAGCCGGAGAGCCGTCACCATTCACAGCACGAACCAGCTGTTGAGAACCGCAAATGTGGATGTACGCGGAGGCAAGACGGGCTTCATATCACAGGCCGGCTACTGTCTCGTGACGCTGTTGCGGCTACCCGACCTCGACCAGACCGTCGCGGTGGTTGTGCTGGGCGCCCGATCGAATGCGGGGAGGTTCTCGGAGACGAAGAACCTGCTCAGCTGGGTGACCAGCAAGGCGCAGTCGCTGCTTGGCGGGCATCCCGGGCCACCCCGCGGCCCCGGCGCAGAAATTCACTAACTGATATATCCCCGTTGCGCCGCCGCTGCGTCCAGCAGCAGCGAGCCAATGGTGTCGACATCCAGCATGACGGGCCGTGACGAGGCGCGCGGGACGTACGATTTCAGGTAGCGGTGGCACACGTCGCAGCCGGTCAGACGGTAGACGCCGTCGCGGGCCGCGTCGGGCCAGCAGGCGAATTCGAACGACGTGATTCGTCCCCGATCACGGCTGTCGCAGTATGGACACACGCCGTCTTCAAACGGCCACTGCCCGGCGCAGCGCCCGCAGACGAGGCGACGCTGGTCGGCGGCGCCGATCACGCCAAGCTCAGGATCGCCGCCGCAGAACGGGCAGTAGGCGCGCGCCCACGCCGACAAGTCGACGCGCCGCTGGATCATCTCCACGGCGCGGCCCAGAAACGGCCGGCTTGCGAGCGACAACACCTGGGCCTGTGTGCTGCTTGCGCCTGAGTTGTCGCTGTCGACATTCCCCTGGGTAGCCCTGAGGTTGTACCAGTCCGCCACTTCGTCAGGAGTCGGGTGCCCAGCTCGCACGCGCGCCTGCAAGGCGTCGTGTTCGGACGGTTCAATCAGATCGAATCGTCTCAACAGGTCTGACATCTGCCGCACCAGACCGCGCAGTTCGGGCCAATCGAACGGCACGTCACTGAACCGCACGATGGGAATGCCGGCCGCGAGCGTGCGGGCGAGCGCCTCGGCATCGAGGTCGAAGACCCGCGTGGTCACCCGAATCTGGGCCCGGCGGTAGAGCGCGACCAGCTCAATCTGCATGTCGACCGCACTGGCCAGCTGAGGCTGGGCCGCCTTGAGCCGCCTGAGTGCGGCGACTTCCGGCGTGTCAGGGCGTTCCAGTCGCTGTCTAACTGGCGGTTCCATCATCGGTCTCCCGCATTCTGCCACCATGCTGGCGCTGGGTCCCGCTGCATGGACCGACCTCGACCTACCCAGGGCACGTCGGTGCTCCGGTCGGTCCCGTGGCGCGTTGTGTGTCCATGGAACCCGGTGTCATGCTGGCGCATCGAGGCGTCGCCGTCAACCCGAACGCCAATATCAGGTTCCGTCGCGCTGCCCCGCCTGGCTCAGATGACGTTCGCCAGCGAGGGGGGCGAATTTTTGTTGAACGCAAAGGGGGTACATCGCCCCGGGTGTAGGGTATACTCTCCCCGTTCATGCGCCCCCCCGGACATCGCCGTACGGCGGGAGGCTCCTCGACTTCAAGGAGGATAGTCACGTGAAACTTCAGGTCCCACTCTGGCAGTGGGTCAGCCGCTCGCTGATCGTTGCGCTGATCCTGACTGCGACTCCTCTCCCCAGTTTTGCGGGAGATCCACCGGCACCGGCTCCGGCAAGACCGACGTTCGCGGCGATGGTCGAGCACGCCGCAGCGGCGACGCCGCTGACACCGGCTCGGGCGCAGGCGCCAGGCGCAAAGAGCGGCAAGGCCGATCTGGGCTCGCCCTCGTTCTTCAAGAAACCGGTCGGCATCGCGGTGCTGTTGACCCTGGCGGCAGGGGTCGGCTATGCGGTGTACTCGACGCAGCACGACCGAATCCATTCGGCCGGCAAGAAATAGGAGGACGACCATAATGAGACGCGCATCGTATTCGCTCACCGTCTTCCTCGTCGTCTTCGGACTGATGGCGGGGCTCGCGCAGGCTCAGACGCAGGTCGGCACGGTCGAGGGGAAGGTCGTCGACCAGCAGGGCGGCGTGCTCCCCGGCGTGTCGGTAGTGTTGATCGGGCCGATGGGAACCAAGACAACCGTGACCGACGCACAGGGAGAGTTCCGGTTCGTCGGCTTGGCGCCCACGACCTATGCGCTCAAGGTTGAACTGTCCGGCTTTCTCACGCAGCAGCGCGATGGCGTCGCTGTTGGCATGGGCAAGACCGTGGCGATGGATTTCAGCCTGAAAGTGGGCGGCGTGACCGAATCGGTCGAGGTCACGGCCAACGCGGTGACCGTGGACGTGAAGAGCTCGTCCACCGACACCAATCTCAGCAACGAACTGCTGACGGCGATGCCGATTTATTCATCGACCTCGACGGGTCTCTTGAACTATGCGCCTGGCATCAACAGCAGTTCGGCGTACGGCGGACAGGGGAGCTACGGCAACGCACTGTTGCTCGACGGCGTCGACACGCGCGACCCCGAAGGCGGGTCGGCCTGGACGTTCTTCAATCAAAACCTGATTGACGAGATCCAGATCGGCGGGCTGGGCGCCGCGGCGGAGTATGGCGGCTTCACGGGCGCGGTGGTCAATACCGTGACCAAGTCCGGAGGCAACGTGTACTCCGGCCTGTTCACGATGCGGTACACCAAGGCGTCGCTCGCCGGCAAGAACATCACCAAAGCCGTCCTGGATCTGAATCCCGGCCTCGGTTCCTCGGACATCACGAGGAAACTGGTGGACTACAGCGTCCAGCTCGGCGGCCCAATCATGAAGAACAAGGCGTTCTTCTTCGGGAGCGTCCAGCGGTACTCCGCCAACACCGATCCGAGCGGACCACTGAAGACCGCGACGGACGTCAGCCCCAGGCTCAACCTCAAGCTGACATTCCAGCCGAGCCCGTCAGACACGGTCATCCTGGGGGTCCAGTACGACCAGTACAACGTCACGGGGCGAGTCGGGTTCTGGCCAGGTTCTCAGGCGATCGACAGCGCGACGGTGACCGAAGATGCGCCTGAATGGGTGTGGAACGCACAGTACCGCAAGGTGTTCGGCTCGAACACGCTCTTCGAAGCCAAGCTTACCGGGTACACGGGGTATTACTACCTCGACCCGGTCGATCCGGCGCCGCCGGTCGTCGACTATGAGACGAACACTTACAGCGGCGGCGGTGGCGGACAGTACTACGCCGACCGAAGCCGGAACCAGGTCATTGTCTCCCTCAGTAAGTACGCTCAGGCGTACGGCTCTCACTCGTTCAAGTTCGGCGCCGAGATCGAACGGAGCCACGTGCGGAGTCAGTACCAGCCCTACGGACCGGCGGGGTTCTACGTTCTCGATTATTACGGCAGCCGGTATCGGTATACCTATGGATACGACGTCCAGGGCGACAACCGGCGAACCTCGGCCTACGCGCAGGATCAGTGGAGCGTCGGCAGACTGACGCTGAACCTGGGTCTTCGGATGGACCACATCCGAGGCTACAGCCCTGTGCTGAAGGCGAACGTCTATACGCCCAAGGATTCCTGGGGTCCGCGTCTGGGCGCCGCCGTGGACCTTACTGGAAAGGGAACGACGGTCCTCAGGGGTTTCTGGGGTCGTTACTACGAGGGCACGGCGACGGGGTTCTATACCTCGGCGACCCCCGGAATCCAGGACTACACCTCGACCGAGGTCTTCCCGAACGGATCGCTGGGGACGCCGGTGGTTCTCACGCCGGCCCTGGTCTACGGGATCAGCAAGGACATCAAACACCCGAAGACCGACGAATTGAGCGCGGCATTGGAGCAGCAGTTCTTTGGGAATGTGCGGCTGGTGGCGACCGGCATCTGGCGTACGACGGGGAATTTCATCAACAATGTGATCAATGGAGCGCTCTGGAGCCCGATTCAACGCACGAACGGGCTGACCCATCAGCCGTACACGGCGTACTACTGGAATAACCGGAACACGACGGGCGAGAATTTCTATATTCGCAACATCGCCGGTTATCAGTACAAGTCGACGGACGGGAGCGTCATCGCGACGGCGGACCCACAACGCGACTACAAGGCCCTGATGCTGATGTTGAGCCGATCGCTCAAGAATCGCTGGGCCTTCCAGGCGTCTTACGTGCTCTCGAAGGCGGAAGGCAACGTCGACAACAGCGGTTTCGGCAACTGGCTTGGTGGAAACACCTGGGCATCTCCGAACACCGCGATCATCAATAACATCGGCGAGTTGACGAACTCACGCCGGCATGAGATCAAGATCTACCTCACGTACCAGGTTCCAAAGGTCGAGGTCATGTTGAGCGGATCCTTCACCGGCATGAGCGGACGGCCGTACGCGGCCTACGAGCAATTGAGCACCGGTGCGCTCAATATTCCAGGATCGGGGAGGCGGCAGATCTACCTCGAACCGCGAGGGTCGAAGTACAACGACTTCTATAAGAACTTCGATCTACGAGCGGAAAAGGTGTTCCAGGTATCGGGACACCGGTTCGGTGTCTACGCGGATGTGACGAACCTGTTCAACACCGCGACCATCACCAGCCGGATAACCCGCTATCCGAGCAGCGCCCTAGTGCTCTACGGCTCGCCGAGTGGCGTGCAGGGTGCGCGCCAGGCGACGATCGGAGGCCGCTGGTCATTCTAGCGACCGACGGCGCTGTTTCTTGACACGAAGGGCCGGGCGAGCCACGCGCTCCCCCGGCCCTTCGCCTATTTACGTGCCTCGAGCGCCCGCCCGAGGGCGGCTTCCTGAGCAGCCTCGCGACCGCGGCCCTGCCGGTTGTAGATGTCCGCCAACACGTAGTGGCCCAGTGCCGCATGCTCCGACTTGGGACCCAACTCGAGGCCCTTCCTCGCCAACTGAGCGGCCTCGGCGACGTTGGTGCCTCCGTCCAGGTACGCTTTCGCCAAAAAGAAGTGGCCTTCGGGGAAACGCGGATTGCTCTTGATCGACGCCTTGAGGGCCTCAATCTGGCCTTCCCGATCGCCCACCTGTTCGTAGAGCCGCGACAGGTTGAACGCGGCCTTGTAGCTTTCGGGGTGCTGTTTCAGTTCCTCGACATATTCCCGCTCGGCCCCGGGAAGGTCGCCGCGCTTCTCGGCAATCAGTGCAAGGTTGTAGTGCGCCAGCCTCACCTTCGGCTTGATGGCGATCGCCGCCTGTATCAGCCGCTCGGCGCCGTCGACATCGCCCCGGCCTAACGCGATGACGCCGAGCGCATTCTTCGCCGCCGCGACGTGTGGTCCGAGCTCGAGCGCCTTCAGGAACAGTTGCTCCGCTTTGGCGACGTCCCCGCGATCCAGCCAGATCTCGCCAATCTGGTACCGCACGAACGCGTCGGTGGGATCGAGTTGGAGGTACCGCTCAAAGCCCGCCAGTGCGGCGTCATCGTCGCCCAGCTGCCGATACGCCTGGGCGAGGTTGATCACGGCGAGGTCGTAGTCGGGCTTCAAGCTGAGGGTGTGCGTGAAGTACTTCACCGCCAGCTCGGGCTTGGCGTGCCGCAGGTGGACCGACCCCATCATGAACCACGCGTCGATGACCTGCGGGTCTTCGCGAAGCACGTCGTTGAGGAGCCCGACGATCTGATCGAACGGCTCGCTTTCGACCGCCTCACGCTCCTTGGTCAGCGCCGTCACCTCGCCGAGCTTGTTGAAGAGCCCGATCTTGTCTTTCGGATCGGCGCGCCCCGTCCGCGGATCCGAGGCATTCGCGACAAAGGAGCCCACGTAACCGAGTGCCGCCAGCCGCGCCCTGGCCTCGGGGTCCACGTCTTCGGCTGGCATCGCTGCCTCGGTCTTCTGGAAGCGATTCTCCATCGCCCGCAGTTGGGCGATCATCCCGTCGCCCAGCGACCGCCGCTGTTGGTACAGATTTGTCGCTTCTCCCGGATCCTGGTCTACGTCGTACAGTTCCGGCCGCGGCGCGTCGATGACCTTGTAACGCCCGGCGCGAAGCGCGCGAAGGTCACTCCAACCGTAATGGTGCAACGGGTACAAGGACTCCGAATAGGCGTCGAGGCCCAGTTCGAGCACCGAACCCGTCATGAGCGGCACGAGGCTCGCCCCGGAGATGCCCGCTGGCGAAGGCACCCCGAGCAGGTCCAGCACCGTCGGCATCACGTCCACCGAGCGCACCGGGTCGGCGACATGGCGGCTTCGGGTCAGGCTGAAGGGCGCGCGAATCACGAACGGGACATGAGTCACGCTGTTGTAGATGAAAAAGCCGTGAGAGGCTTCGCCGTGGTCTCCGAGGCTCTCGCCATGGTCTCCCATGACGACGATCACGGTGCGTTCGTAAAGGCCAAGCGCCTTGAGCTGCGCGATGACGCGACCCAACTGGCTGTCGGCGAACGCCACTTCGCCATTGTAGGGATGCGCCTTGTATTTCGTCGCGAAGGGCTCCGGCGGTCGGTATGGTGAGTGGGCATCGTAGAGGTGGATCCAGGCGAAGAACGGGACGTCCTTGGCCTGCTGAATCCACGGCAGCGCCTTGTCCACAACCTCGTTGCCAGGCCGCTGTATCGAGCCGAGCGACAGACCCTTGGAATCGCTGAGATCGAAATCATCGAAGTAGGTATCGAATCCCTGGCTGATGCCCCATTTCGAGTCGAGCACGTATGCCGCGATAAAGCCGCCCGTGCGATATCCGCGTGCCTTCAACACCTCGGCGAGTGTCGTCTGCTTGGCATCCAGGAAGAAGCCGCCGTTGTCGCGGACACCGTGTTCGGGGGGGAACTTTCCGGTGAAGATGCTCGAATGGACCGGGAGCGTGAGCGGGGCCACTGAGACGGCCTGATCGAACTGCACACCCTCCCGCGCGAGCGCGTCGACGGCTGGCGTTTCGACGTCGAGAGCGCCATACGCGCCGATCCGGTCCGCCCGCGTCGTGTCCAGCGTCACAATCAAGAGGTTGAGGCCCTGTCTGGACACGCCGGCCGCGAGGCTGCCCAGATCGATACCAGTCGCGCTCTTCGGCGGACGCCGCGCGAGGCCCCACCATGCGGCCGCGCCAGCCGAGGCAACCAGCAACAACGCCAGCGCCGCCCAACGAAGCAAGCGCCGCCTGCCGGCGCGACCAGTCGCGGGGGACGGAGGCGGCGCGGGGGACGGAGGCGGCGCGGGCGTTGGGGGCGATGGCGGAAGCGGCGGCCGTGGTTTGGACTTCGGGAGCTTGGCCATGGAAAGTGCAGCCTGCCTTTGGGCGTGGGACGGAGAACCTGTCTCTCATGCTCCCGCATCCTGAGCGCTTCGTCAACACGCAGGGCTGGGGATAATCACTCCCGGAGTGATTATCTGCCCACGGCAGAATGGTAGACTGCTGCCGTGATGAAGGCGCTGCCAGCCGTGCTGATGGTGGTGTCGGAGGCCCTGCCGTACGCAAAGACCGGCGGTCTCGGCGACGTCGGGGGCGCGTTACCGGCGGCATTGGCCCGGCTGGGCTGTGCCGTTACGGTGGTCACGCCACGCTATCGTCGCGTCGACGGCGGGGACCAGGTCGTCAGCTTCGATGCCGGATCCTGGCCGGGCGCGCCAGACGTGCGAGTAGTGCAACGCACACACGAAGATGGAGTGCGGGTGTGGCTGGTGGATTGCCCGGCATTGTTCGACCGGGAGGGCATTTACGGGGATGCCGCCGGCGACTATCCTGACAACGACCGCCGGTTCGCCGTGCTATCCAGAGCGGGGCTCGAGACAGCCGCTCGGCTGGGCTGGCGCCCCTCCGTCGTGCACGCCCATGATTGGCAGACGGGTCTCGTGCCGGCGTACCTGAAGTACCGATACCAGAACAATCCGACCCTCGCGGGCGTCGCGACAGTCTTCACCATCCACAATCTGGCATATCAAGGACTGTTTGCCGCCCAGTCGCTGCCGGCTCTCGATCTCGGATGGGAATCGTTTACAGGCGACGGACTCGAGTTCTGGAGACAGGTCAGCTTCCTGAAGTCGGGCATCAACTTCTCGGACGTCGTGACGACCGTCAGCGGGCGGTATGCCCAAGAGATCCAGACCGCTGAGTACGGGTGCGGATTTGAGGGTGTGCTTCAGCAACGGAGCGGTGTGCTGGTAGGGATCCCCAACGGGATCGACACGGCTGCCTGGAATCCGGCCTCCGATCCCTGGCTCCCCGCCTCCTACACGGCAAGAGACCCTTCCGGAAAAGCCGCGGTAAAACAGGTCCTGCTCGAGCGGTGCGGAATCAAGGGCGCCGACCAACCCGCGCGCCCGGTGGTCGGCATGGTGTCGAGGATGGTTGACCAGAAGGGCCTCGACCTCATCGAGGCGGCGGTTTCGGACCTGATGCATCTGGACGCGACGTTCGTCATCCTCGGGACGGGGCTGCCGCACTACGAACAGATGTGGAGAAAGCTCCAGGCGCAGCATCCGGATCGGGTGTCGGTGACGGTGGGCTTCAGCGAGGAGATGGCACACCTGATCGAGGGCGGTGCCGACATCTTCCTGATGCCGTCGCGATTCGAACCCTGCGGACTCAACCAGATGTACAGCCTTCGCTACGGGACCGTGCCTGTCGTGCGGGCGACCGGCGGGCTCGACGACACGGTTCAACAGGCGGATGCCGCGACAGGCAAGGGGACCGGGTTCAAGTTTAAGGAGTACTCGCCCCACGCGATGCTGGCCGCCCTGGAAGCGGCGGTTGACGCCTTCGGGCACCGGGATGTGTGGCGGAAGATCCAGGTGGCGGGCATGAAGGAGGATCATTCCTGGGACAGGTCGGCCCGGGAATATGTCAAGATCTACCAGCGGGCAGGATTGAAACCAACGCCGGGAAAGTGAATCATTATAGAGACGGATTCAAGACCTGCGTGGGGGACGGCGTTATCGTGCCACCTGAACGGGTCTTGAAACCGGTTCTGGACGAGCAGGCGCTCGGGTCCGATTACAACAAAGACAGACAGTGAGGCGAGCAATGGCGTCAGACAAGGTGCAGACGATTACCGACGACACGTTCGATGCAATCATCAAGACGGCGACGGTGCCGGTATTGGTTGATTTCTGGGCGGAGTGGTGCCAGCCGTGCCTTCGGCTCGGGCCAAGCGTGGACGCACTGGCTGCAGAGTTCGACGGCAAGCTCATCGTGGGCAAGATGAACGTCGACGAGAACCCCATGATCCCGAGCCGGTTCGGCGTGCGGTCGATTCCGATGCTCGTGCTCTTCAAGGGCGGTCAGGCGGTCGATCAATCGATCGGCCTGGTGCCCAAGGACGAGCTCAAGAAGATGATCACGCCGCACATCGCGGGGTAGGACGATGGACATGACTCGAGACGTCATCATCATTGGTTCGGGACCGGCGGGTCTGACGGCTGGTGTGTACACCGCGCGTGCCAACCTGAAGCCCCTGATCATCGAAGGACTGCTCGCGGGCGGCCAGTTGATGACGACCACGGAAGTGGAGAACTTCCCGGGATTCCGCAACGGCATCATGGGGCCGGCCCTGATGGCGGAGATGAGGGCCCAGGCCGAGCGATTTGGCGCCGACGTCGTCCAGAGCGACGTCACGGCGGTGGACGTGTCGACGCGGCCATTCGCCGTCACAGCCGACGGGGTCGTGCACAGGGCCAACGCGATCATCATCGCCACGGGCGCCTCGGCCAAACTCCTGGGGCTGCCTGCCGAGCGGGCGCTGATGGGCCACGGTGTCTCGACATGCGCGACCTGCGACGGCTTCTTTTATCGCGGCAGGCCCATCGCGGTCGTGGGCGGGGGAGACACGGCCCTTGAAGAGGCGATCTTCCTGACGAAGTTCGCGTCGAAAGTCACGCTCGTGCACCGGCGCCACAGCCTGCGGGCGACGAAGGTCATGCAGGACAAGGCCCAGGCGAATCCCAAGATCGAATTCGCATGGGACTCGGTGGTGGAGGACATCAAGGACACCGCCAAGGGAGAGGTCACGGGCATCGTGCTGCGCGACGTCGGAACGGGCGCGGTTCGCGAGATTCCCCTCGACGGCGTGTTTGTGGCCATCGGCCACACGCCCAACACGTCGCTGTTTTCAGGCGCCATCGAGTTGGACGAGAACGGTTACATCATCACGCGCGACGGCACGAGGACCAGCGTGCCTGGCGTGTTCGCGTGCGGCGACGTCCAGGACCACAAGTACCGTCAGGCCGTCACCGCCGCCGGTTCAGGCTGTATGGCGGCCATCGACGCCGAACGCTTCCTCGAGAGCCAGGGATAATCACTCCCGGATTGACTAGGTCGGAAGCGCGACAACTAATCACTCCGGGAGTGATTAGCCGCCGGAGTCGATCCAGCCGCCCCCGAGCACTTCGTCCCGATCGAAGAAGACGACCGCTTGGCCAGGCGTAATGGCGGACTGCGCACTGTCGAATGTCACGTTGACCCGGTCGTTGCCGATTGGCGTGATGGTGGCCTCGGCGGGTGCGTGACGGTGACGGATCTGCGCGGTCACGCGAATGGAACCGCGCGGCGTTTCGCCGGCAATCCAGTTGACGCGCGACGCGGTGAGCAAGTCGCGCTCGAGCGCGGACCGGGGTCCGACGACGACCAGCTTTCGCCCGGCGTCAAGCCTCACGACATAAGCCGGTTCGCCCAAGGCCACGCCCAGCCCCTTCCGCTGCCCGACCGTGAACCGATGCACACCCTCGTGTCGGCCGACAACCGCCCCGGCCAGATCGACGATGGCACCAGAGAGGTCGCCGTGAAGCCGCCGCTCGACGACCGCCGCGTAGTTATCGTCGGGCACAAAACAGATCTCCTGGCTATCGGGCTTGTCGGAGACCGGAAGGCCCCGCATTCTCGCGACCGCCCGCACATCGATCTTGCGCATCTCGCCGACGGGAAACAGGGCGCTTCGCAACTGCGCCTGGGTGAGGCCGAACAGGAAGTACGCCTGGTCCTTGGTGTCGTCGAGACCGCGCCACAAGTGGCACAGGCCGCCCTCTGTGGTGGTGACGCGCGCGTAGTGTCCGGTGGCGACCATCTCGGCGCCAAATCCGGACGCCTTTTCGACCAGGGCGGTGAACTTCAACTCGTTGTTGCAATGGGCACACGGAATCGGCGTGCGGCCGGCAGCGTATTCGCGGACAAAATCCCCGATCACCACATCATCGAACTCGCGTTCGAGATTGAGGATGTAGTGAGGGATGCCGAGGACGGCTGCCACGCGGCGCGCGTCGTGAAGGTCGTCAATCGTGCAGCAGGTGCCAAACCGGGCGTCGCCCTGCTCCTGATCGTAGAGTTGCATCGACACGCCGACCACGTCGTGGCCCGCGTCGACCAGCAGGGCAGCCGCCACCGAAGAATCCACGCCGCCCGACATCGCCACCACAACTCGCATCTGCCCGCTCACATTCGCCCGTCGTCTCGCGGACGCAATCGCTGCCCGCCGCGTCCCCGGATCCGGGCGACGACGCGAGGCAGGATATCGAGCGTCCGTTCGATCTCGTCCTCGGTGGTCGATCGGCCGAGGCTGAATCGAATGGCGCTCTGAACCCGCGAAGCCGGCAGGCCAAGAGCGCGCAGCACGTGAGAAGGTTCGAGCGTGCCGGACGAGCACGCCGATCCGGTGGACACGGCGATGCCCTCGAGGTCGAGCGCGATCACCAGCGACTCGCCTTCGACGGCGTCAAAGCTGATGTTGGTGGTATTGGGCAGACGCCGTTCGCGATCACCGTTGACGGTTGCGCCAGGAATCCCTTCGAGGATGCCGCTCTCGAGACGGTCTCGCATCGCCGCGATGCGGCCGTTGGCGGAGACCAGATCCCGACTCGCCGATCGGGCTGCCACACCGAGGCCGACCAGCCCAGGAACGTTCTCGGTGCCTGCACGGCGTCCTCGTTCCTGCCGCCCCCCGGTCAGAATCGAGGTCAGGCCGAGTCCGCGCCGAAGCCACATGGCGCCCACGCCTTTGGGACCGCCGAACTTGTGTGCCGAAATGGCCAGCATGTCCACGCCGAGCGCCACGACATCGACGGGAATCCTGCCAGCCGACTGGACGGCATCGGCATGGAAGAGCGCGCCGGCGTCATGGGCAATCCGCGCGAGCGCCGCGACGGGCTGAATCGTGCCGATTTCGTTGTTGGCGTGCATCACCGCGACGATGGCCGTATCCGGCTGGATGGCGCGCCGCAGGTCGTCGGGTTCGACGACACCGAGCCGGCCAACGGGAACCTCGGCAACCCGCCAACCGAGCTTGGCCATCGCGTGGGCGGTGTTCCGAACGGCTTCGTGTTCAATCGCGCTGATGACGATGTGCCGCCTGGACGCCAGGGCCGGCACGCCAGACAGCCCGCGCAGTGCGAGATTATCGCCCTCCGTCCCGCCGCCGGTGAAGACGATGTCCGAGGGGGACGCCCCGACGAGCGCCGCCACGCGATCGCGAGCCTCGTCGAGCGCCGTCTTCGCCTGCTGGCCGAATGCGTGGATGCTTGACGGATTGCCGAAGTGGTCTCGCAGAGCCACCGACATCGCATCAACGACCTCGGCATCAACCGGGGTCGTGGCGTTGTGATCCAGATAGATGCGCACGATAGTTCAACGATACCATCCGGCCGGGACGCCCGCTAATGATTACGGCCAGGAGGCCGCAGTGGTCAGGCCGCGGAGGGTGTGTTAGTCTGACAGCCTTATGGACTTTCTTCTTACCGATGAACATCGCCTCGTCGAGCAGTCCGTCCGGGAATGGGCCGGTCGTGAAGTCGCGCCGCGGATCAAGGATCTGGACCGGGAACACCGTTTCGATCCGAACGTGTTTCCCCAGATGGCCGCCCTCGGGCTGCTGGGCATCTCGGTGCCCGCCGAATACGGCGGCGCGGGCATGGACTACATCAGTCTGGGCATCGCCAGCGAGGAACTCGAGTACGTCGACACGTCGCTGCGCGTGATCATGTCGGTGCACGCGGGACTGAACTGCCTCAGTCTGCTCACGTGGGGCAACGAGGACCAGAAGCAGCGGTACCTGGTGCCACAGGCGCAGGGCAAGAAGATTGCCACCTACGCGCTGACTGAGCCGGCGGCCGGAAGTGACGTGCGCGGCATTCAGACCGTGGCCATCAAGAAGGGCGACCGGTATTTCCTGACGGGCGAGAAGATGTGGATCTCGCTGGCGGATGTGGCCGACAACTTCCTCGTATTTGCGTGGAGCGACCTCGAGAAGAAGAAGGCGCGCGACACTTCCGGGATTTCCGCCTTCATCGTCGAGCGCGGCTTCAAGGGCTTCTCGAGCGGGACGATCAAGGAGAAGTGGGGCATCCTGGCCGGCAATACGGGCCACTTCAAGATGGATGAAGTGGAGGTGCCCGAGGCGAACCTGCTGGGACGGCCCGGCGAGGGGTTCAAGATTGCGATGTTCGCGCTCGATCAGGGCCGCTTCACCGTGGCCGCCGGTGCGACGGGCCTGATTCGCGCCTGTCGCGATGCGAGCATCAAGTATGCGAAGGAGCGAAAGGCGTTCGGGACCGAGATCGGCCAGCATCAGCTCGTCAAGCAGATGATTGCGCTGATGGAATCCGACTATCAGGCGTCCCGGTTGCTGTGGCTCCGGGCGGGGTGGCTCAAGAACCAGGGGCAGCGGAACACGAAGGAGACCGGTCTGGCAAAGTGGTTCTCCACCGTCGGTTCGGAACGCGCGGCGGGCAACGCGGTGCAGATTCACGGGGCGAACGGGTACTCTGACGACTACCCGGTGGGCCGCTTCTATCGCAACTGCAAGGGCGCGGTGATCTACGAAGGCACGCGCGAGATTCACCAGGTGATGCAGGCCGATTACGTGCTCGGGTATCGGAGCGATCGGCCAACACGCTGCGAACTGCCTCCCTATGGCGGTGCACACGGGGCCTGACGCCGCGGCTCCGGTGTCGTGGCGTCGAAACCAGCTGGCGGTCACCGCCGCCAGCTTCATGGGCTTCACGGGCTTTACCCTCGTGATGCCCCTGCTCCCGCTCTACATTCATCAACTCGGCGCGCGCGACGAGGCCGAGATCGCGATGTGGGCCGGCCTGAGTCTTGGGGTCACGCCTGCCGTGACGGCCGTTCTCTCGCCGTGGTGGGGCCGCGTCGCCGATCGCTTCGGCCGAAAGCTGATGGTCGAGCGATCGCTCGTCAGCTTCATCGTCATCATGGCGGCCACGGCGTTTGCCCAGCGTCCCTGGCATATCTTTGCGCTGCGCGCGCTACAGGGACTGTTCGCCGGCTACGGAGGCCTGACGCTTGCGATGGCCGCGGAGTCGGCGCCACGCGAGCGCATGGCGAGCGCGATTGGCCTGGTCCAAACCTCGCAGCGCCTGGGCCCGGCCCTCGGTCCGGTCATCGGCGGCGTGCTGGCAGGAATGGTCGGAATCCGTCACGCCTTCTTCGTGACGGCCGGTTTCTACGCGATCGCCTTCGTGCTGGTGCTGCTGTTGTACGACGATCCCCCGCGCCATCCAGCCGCGGCGGAGCAGACCGATGGCGGCAACGCGATCGCTCGGACCATTCTCGGCAAGCCGGGCTTTCTGCTGATGATGACGGCGATTTTCGGGATCACGTTCGTCGACCGCAGTTTCGGTCCGATCCTTCCGCTGTACGTTGAACGCCTGGGCTTCCAGGCAGGGTCAGTGGCGCTGGTGTCGGGCATCCTGTTTTCGGCAGCGGCGATTGGCGCGGCCGCGGGCAATCAAGCCTGCTCGGCCATGCTGAGGCGATGGTCCTCACGCGGCGTCATCGCGGTGTCGCTCTTGCTGGCGGGACTGGCGCTGGGAGTATTCCTGTTGCTTGGCGGGACGCTCGGGCTTGCCCTCGCGCTGGTGCTGTTTGGCGCGGGCATTGGCGTCGGCATGACGACGGCCTACACCGTGGCAGGCCGGCAGGTGCCCGAAGGCGCCCACGGAACCGGGTTCGGTCTGCTGACCGGCAGCGCGCTGGCGGGACTGGCCATCAGCCCGGCGGTCTGCGGGTTGTTGAGCCGCGGTACACTGCTGACCGTGTTTGTGCTGGACCTCGCGATGCTGGTCGCGCTTGCCGCGATGGTGGCGTGGAAGATGCCGGTCGAACGCTCACGTGACCAGTGCGGCTCCGTGGATGCGCCCATGGAGACGCGGGACCTCTAAGGAGTCGAATATCTGATGGAGCGCGTGAAGATTGGCGAGGCGGGTCCCGACGCAGAGGTGCTTGCGCGCGCGGTGGCTGTGTTACGCGCGGGCGGCATGATCGGATATCCGACCGAGACGTTCTACGGCCTCGCCGTCGATCCTCGCAATGACGACGCCGTTGACGCCTTGTTTCGCGCGAAGGGCCGGCCCGTCACCGTGCCGATTCCGCTGATCGCCGGAAGCCTCGATCAACTGGTCGCCGTGACCGGTGGACTTCCGTCACTCGCTCGCGATCTGGCCGCGCGGTTCTGGCCCGGTCCTCTCACGCTTGTGGTTCCCGCATGGCAGGACCTCTCGACCGCGATCCTCGGCGGTCTCGGGACCGTCGCCGTGCGAGTTCCCGGTCACATCGCCGCGCGATCGCTTTGTGCCGCCTTCGGGCATCCCCTCACGTCCACAAGCGCTAATCCTTCGGGTGCGGCGCCGCCCGTCGACGCCGATGACATCGCAAGGTCACTGGCAGCTTCCCTCGCGATGCTGCTTGACGGAGGCAGGACACCGGGCGGGCAGGTATCGACTATTGTCGACGTGACCGGCGGTGCGCCGCGTCTGGTGCGTCCGGGCGCGACTCCCTGGAAGCAGGTGCTAGAATGCCTCGAGTAGCCTGACATCATGCAGCATGACACGCGGCGGGTTCGCGACAGAGCGGCTTTGGTCGGACTGGTTGCCGGAAACCAGCGGCGGATCGACGACGAACGTTCGTTCGACGAACTGGCGGGGCTGGTCACCGCGGCCGGCGGACTGGTGGTGCTGCGCTCGCTGCAGGAGCGGTCGCGGCCAGACGCGTCGACGTTCGTGGGCAAGGGCAAGCTCCACATGCTGGCGCTTGCGTGCGACGAACAGGACGTCTCGGTCGTGGTGTTTGACAACGAGCTGACTCCCACGCAACTGCGGCAGATCGAGTCAGCCATCGGCCGGCGCGTGATCGATCGGACGCAACTGATTCTGGACATCTTCGCGCTGCGCGCCAGGACGCGCGAAGGCCAGCAGCAGGTCGAACTGGCGCAGTTGCGGTACCTGCTGCCGCGGCTGGTCGGATCGGGTACCGAGCTGTCACGGCTCGGCGGCGGCATCGGCACGAGGGGGCCTGGCGAGACCAAGCTCGAAACAGACCGCCGGCGCATCCGACAGCGAATTACCGCGATCGCCGACAGCATCGAAGGTGTTCGACAGAGGCGTGCGCGATTGCGCGACCGGCGGCACAAGTCCGACGTCCCGATCGTGGCGCTGGTCGGTTACACGAACGCCGGCAAGACCACGCTGTTCAATCTGCTGACCGGAGGCGCGGCAGAGACGTCGGACGCGCTGTTCGTCACGCTCGATCCGCTCGTGCGGCAGGTGAAGCTTGGCGACAACCGGGAGTTGCTCGTGTCGGACACGGTGGGCTTCATCGATCGGCTGCCACACACGCTGGTGGCGGCCTTCCGGGCCAGCCTCGAAGAGGCGCGCGAGGCCGACCTCCTGATTCACGTCATCGACGCGGCGGCGCCCGGGTGCGGCGAACGCATGGCCGCCGTGGAGGCGGTGCTCGAAGAGATTGGCGCCGCTGGTCTGCCCCGTGTGGACGTGCTGAACAAGGCCGACCTGCTGACCGATCCCGAGATCGAACGGGCCGCGTCCGCGTTAAATAGCCCGGTGGTCATGTCGGCCAGCATGGGACAGGGACGTGACGCGCTGCTCGAACGGGTGATGGCCATGCTGGAACTCGACACGCGTCGTGTTCGCGTCAGCCTTGACGCTCGAAGCGAGGCGGGACGCCGAAGGGTCGCATGGCTGTATCGCCACGCGCGCGTGGTTCGACATGAGACGCGCGGCGTGCGGATCGTCATCGATGCGGACGTGCCGCGACGCGGTCTCGCGCTCTTCCCGCCAAGCACAGTGACCGAGATTTCAACCGATACCGAGGGCGCGGCGTGAACGCGCGATGGCTGGGCGTGGTCAGCCTCGTGTGGGTTGCCGCCTCAATCGCGTGCGCCTCGTCGATCACGCCGCCGGTGACGCCGTCAGCGCCAGTGTACGTAGATTACGTCTTCCCTCAGCCGCCAGAGAGGGACGGAGACCTGCGGCTGGCGGCCCAGCATCGGTCTGCGTGGACGCTGCTCCAGAGCGGCGATCTCGCCGGCGCCAGCAATGAGTACAGCGCGCTGGTCAGGGGCGCACCCGGCTACGTGCCTGCGGAAGTCGGACTCGGATACGTGCTGCTGGCGCAGCAGAAAATCAAGGACGCCATCGCGTGGTTCGACCACGCCGTCCGCGTGGCCCCTGGTTATGCGCCCGCGTATGCCGGCCGGGCCGAGGCCTACCTCGCCGGCGGGCAACGCGAACTCGCGCTGGCCAGCTTCGAATCGGCGCTGACAATCGATCCCAAACTCTCGGATGTGGGGCGACGGATCGAGGTGATCAAGTTCGCCAGAGTCCAGCAACGCGTGGCTGCGGCCAGACGGGCGGCCGACGACGGCCGGCTGGAAGAGGCCCGCCGGGCCTATGTGGACGCGGTCCAGGTGTCGCCCGAGAGCGCCGTACTCTATCGGGATCTCGGCAGCGTCGAAGCAAGACTCAATGCGCTGGAAGACGCAATTGCGCATCTCCGCAAATCGGTGGCGCTCGACGGGACCGACGCCGGTGCTCTCACGGCCCTTGGGGACGCATTGGAGAAGCATGGCGATCTCGAAGGCGCGATTGACGCCTACCAGAGCGCCGTGGCGATTGACGGCAGCGACGCGACGCGGCGGACGATCGAGCGAATTCGGGATCGGGCGTCGACCACGCGCGTCCCAGCCGAGTACCGGACGATCGCGCAACTGCCGCAGATCACGCGCGGCCACCTCGCGGCGCTCATCGGCCTCCGCCTGCAGGAGCTGCTGGCGGCGTCAGGCAGACGCGGTCCGACCGTCGTGGCGACCGACGTCGGCGGCCATTGGGCGTCAACGTGGATCATGGCGGTGACGCGGGCCAACCTGATGGAGGTCTACGCCAACCACACGTTCCAGCCTTCGGCGGCGGTGCGGCGCGCCGACTTGGCCCAGGTGGTCGCCAGGGTGGTGGCGATGATCGCACCGGGAGGGAACAAGCCTTTCGTTCAGCCGGCCATCGTCGATGTTCCGGTCGATCACCTGAGCTACTCTGATGTGGCGGTGGCCGTATCTTCTGGCATCATGGAACTGATGGACGGCGGGATGTTCAGGCCCTGGCGCGGCGTGAGCGGCGCCGAGGCAATCGCGGTGGTCGATCGTCTGGAGCGTCTCGCGAAGAAACCCAGGACGGGCATGGTGGGAGGCGCGCGGTGAGATCGCTTGGTCCCCTGAACCTGGCCAACCAGTTGACGCTGCTCAGGCTGGCGCTCGTGCCCGCGTTTGCCCTTCTCACGCTGTATGGCCACCTGGGCTGGGCGCTGGCCGTATTTGTCGTCGCCGGCATCACCGATGCACTCGATGGCCTTGTCGCGCGGGTGACCAACCAGCGGACCGCCGTCGGCGCGTGGCTCGATCCGATGGCGGACAAGCTTCTGCTTCTGACGACGTTCATTGTGCTGTCCCTGCCCGGGATTGGCCTCACCAACCGGCTGCCGCTGTGGCTGACGGTGCTTGTAATCAGCCGCGATGTGGTCATTGTGTTCACGGTGGCGGTCATCAGCCTGGCACTCGGGCCCCGGACGTTCAAGCCGTCCATGTACGGCAAGATCGCGACGGCCACCTACATTTTCACCAGTATCGTGGTGATGCTGTTCAACTATCTCAAGCAGACGTCGGTGCTGGTGGAGATCGGGATCTACGCGAGCCTGGTGTTGACGCTGGTCTCAGGGGCGCACTACGTGGTCCACGTGCGCCGGATGCTCAACGAGCCGCCGCCGCCGCCGTCGCTCGATTCATAGGTGCGGCAACAGCGTGATTCACTCGGGACCGCGTGCTGAGCGAGCCCTTCCGGTGACCGCCTCTCGACGAGCGCCGGCCGTCATCGCGAGCCGAAGCACTTCGTCCTGAAGTAGGCAATCGTCTGCTCGAGGCCGGTCTCGAGCGGCACGGTTGGTTCCCATCCGAGAATGGATCGCGCCCGCGAGATGTCCGGCCGCCTGACCTTCGGGTCATCGGTCGGCAGCGGTTTGTAGACGAGTCGGCTCGATGAGCCGATCATGCCGATGATGGTCCTGGCGATCTGTTCGATCGTCAATTCGCGCGGGTTGCCGATGTTGACCGGTTCGTTGGTGGAGGAGTGCATCAGCTTGATGACGCCATCGACCAGGTCGGTCACATAACAGAGGCTGCGCGTCTGCTGGCCGTCTCCAAACACCGTCACATCCTCGCCCCGAAGCGCCTGCGAAATGAAGTTGGGCACGGCGCGGCCGTCCTTGACCCGCATGCGCGGCCCGTAGGTGTTGAAGATGCGCACGATCTTCGCGTCGACGCCGTGGTATCGGTGGTACGCAACCGTCATCGCCTCGGCAAACCGCTTAGCCTCGTCGTACACCCCCCGCGGGCCAATCGGATTCACGTTGCCCCAGTACGTCTCCTTCTGGGGATGCTCCAGCGGATCGCCGTACACCTCTGACGTCGACGCAATGACGAAGCGGGCGCCCTTCGCCTTGGCGAGCCCAAGCGCCTTGTGCGTGCCGAGCGCTCCGACCTTCAGCGTCTGAATGGGCAGCTCGAGATAGTCGATCGGGCTGGCGGGGCTGGCCCAGTGCAGGACGAAGTCCACGGGCCCATCGACGTAGATGTAGTTGGTGACGTCGTGCTTGATGAACAGGAAGTCCCTGCCCTGCAGGTGCGTCAGATTCGCCATGTCACCGGTCAGCAGATTGTCGATGCCAACGACGCTGTAGCCTCGATCGAGCAACGTCTCCGACAAGTGCGATCCGATGAACCCGGCAGCTCCGGTAATGACCACGCGCGCTTGTGACATAGTGCCTACTCGGCTGTGGTGCCGTGAAACAGCCCCAGCCCCCGGACGAGGGTGAGCCACAGGATTTTCACGTCGAGACTGAGCGACCAGTTCTCGATGTAATACAGATCGAATTCAATCCGTTTCTCGAGCGAGGTGTTGCCCCGCCACCCGTTGACCTGTGCCCACCCGGTGATGCCCGACTTGACCTTGTGGCGCAGCATGTACTGCGGATACCGGTGCTTGAACTGTTCGACGAAATAGGGGCGTTCCGGGCGCGGCCCGACCAGCGACATCTCGCCTCGCAGGACGTTGAAGAGTTGAGGCAGCTCATCGATGTCGAAGCGGCGGAGAATCCGTCCGACGGGCGTGCAGCGGGGGTCCTCGTCGCGAGCCCAGACAGGCCCGGTGTCCTCCTCGGCTCCACGGTACATCGAGCGGAACTTGTACACCGCGAATGACGATCCGTCGAGGCTCATCCGCTCCTGGCGGTACAGCACGGGACCGGGCGAGGTGAGCCGGACGATCGCCATCACGATGGCCAGCGGTATCGCCAGGACGATCAGCGAGATCAGGGCCACGATCAGATCGACCGCACGCTTCACCAGGGCGTTCAGCCCCTGCAGGGGAACCTCGTTGAGGTTGATGATGGGCACGCCGTCGAGATCTTCGATCCGCGCCCGGAGGGCGATGAACTGCAGCAGGTCGGGCACGATCTTGACATCGATTAGATCCTTGGCGGCCGCTTCGATGACCTGCATCATCAGTCGATGCTCCTCCAGCGGGAGTGCGACGTAGATGTGATCGACACGTTCCCTGGCGCAGATATCCGACGCCTCGGCGATCGTGCCGAGCAGCGGCAGACCGCGGTAACCCAGGTGATCGCGCTCCGCCCTGTTGTCGAGAAACCCCACGATCTGATATCCAAGTTCGTGGTGCTGGATGATCTTGTCGGCCACCAGTTTGCCGAGCGCGCCCGCCCCCACGATCAGGATCCGCTTGAGACCGATGCCCACGCGCCAGCGACGCTCGAGCGTCCGCCTGACCACCTCGCGCGAGGCGAACGTGAGCGTGATGTTGAAGAGCAGGAACAGACCCCAGACCAGCTGGGATACCTCGAGTGCGCCGCGTTCCTTCAACTCGACCGGCGTGTAGTACGCGCCGACATACAGCGTGGTGAGCACGCCGAGCACGACCGCCACGATCGTGCCGATGAAGACCGCAAAAAAATCGTCCACCCGCGAACGGTTGCGGCGGATGCTGTAGAGGCCCTGAAAGTAGAACGCGACGGGAACCAGCAGGCCCACAAACGGCAGAACGGCGGCGTACTGCCAGAAGGGAGGATAGCCCTTGGTGACCTGAAACAGCTGGCTGTCGAACCGAACCAGGTAGGCTCCGATAAACGCCGCGACGCCCAGCATCGCGTCGGTGACGACGTAGAAGGCGGCGAGGGTTCGCTTGTATCTCTTCACCATAAAGACGATGTCAGGACCCTGTCTACCGCCGCGCGCATCTCGACTTCGAAGCGCGCGCGGCCGAACCGCTCGGCATGGAGGCGAATCGCCCCGGCGTCCAGCCGGGCGTCAATCGTCCTCCCGATCGCATGGCCGAACGCCTCGGCGCCGCTCTCGCCCACCAGCGTGCCAGTGACGCCGTCGACGACCGTTTCGGTCGCTCCGCCCCGATTGAGCGCGACCACCGGCCTGCCGCACGCCTGCGCTTCGAGCGGCACGATGCCGAAGTCTTCGATGCCCGGCAACAGCACCACGCCCGCTCGGAGGTACTCGTCGCGGATCTGGCCGTCACTCAGCCATCCAGGAAACGACACGGTCGGTCCAGCCATCCTTCGCAGACGATCGAGTTCCGGGCCTGTTCCCACAATGCGAAGAGGAATCCCGGCGTGCGCGCACGCGGCAATCGCCAGATCAACTCGCTTGTACGGCACCAGGGCCGAGACCACCAGCGCCGAGTTTCCCGGTGCGCTCCCGTCGGGGCGAAAATATTCCGTGTCGACGGGCGGATACACGACCGAAGCCTGTCGATTATAGTATCCACGCACCCGATCAGCGACATATCGCGAAATGGCGACGATCTGATGAGCGCGGTTCGCCGTGGCCGCATCCCACCTGGCGAGCCGGGCCATCACCGGCCTGAGCACGCCAGACCCGAGCCGGCCGACGCGATCCGGGCCGAAATACGCCCCGAACTGGTCCCACGCGTACCGCATGGGAGTCAGGCAATAGCAGAGATGGCGTGCCCTGATTCCGGGCAGAATCGATTTTGCCGCGCAATGACTGATGCTGACGATCAGGTCGTACCGGTCGAACGAGAACTGTTCGATGGCGAAGGGAAACAGCGGAAGCAGCTGCCGATAGATGCGCTTCGCGCCGGGCACGCGCTGCACCAGCGAGGTCCGGATGCGATGGCGTTCGATGCGCGGGGATACCGAGCCCGGCACGTGCAGCAGCGTGAAGACGTCGGCGGCAGGGTACACGTCACAGAGCACCTCGAGTACCTTCTCGCCGCCGCGCATGCCGGTGAGCCAGTCGTGAACGAGTGCGATCCTCATGACCGTTCCGGGCTCATCCGGCCACATCCCTGTAGACGTCCAGCGTACGCCGGACCGACGCCTCCCACGAGAACGTCCGGGCCCGCTCGAGCCCACGCCGGCTGAGTGTCGCTCTCAACTCTGGATCGACGAGGACGCGCTGGATACCGTCGGCAATCGCCTTCGCGCTGTACGGATCGACCAGGATCGCGGCATCGCCAACCACCTCTGGCAGCGAGGATACGTTCGAGGTGACCACGGGCGTGCCACTCGCCATCGCCTCCAGAGGAGGCAACCCGAAGCCCTCATATAACGACGGAAACACGAACACGGTCGCCAGCCTGTACAACGCCGCCAGGGTGTCGTCACCGACGAACCCCAGAAAGCGGACGTGCTTGTGGAGCTTGTACCGGTCGACCGCGCGACGGAGGCCGGGGAACCTGGAGATCTGATTCCCGATGATGAGCAGCTTCAATCCCTCGAATCCCTCGCGGCGCACCAGGTGAAACGCCTCGATCAGCCGTTCGAGGTTCTTGTGGGGCTTGATGTTGCCCACGTAGAGCGCGAAGGGGCCGTCCAGTTGATACCGCTCACGGACCCGCTGGATGTCCTCCTCCAGGGGCGGCGTCGCGAGCCGATCATCGATCGCGTTGGGAATGACGATGATGCGGTCGGCGGGAACGTTGCAATACCGGAGGATGTCCGACTTCGAGGTCTCGGAGACCGTCAGGATCCGTGCAGCCCGCGTCGCCGCCGCCGCGAGACTGGCTCGCGCGTAGAAGTACGCCAGTCGATTGGGCAAGTACTGCGGGAACATCAGGTGGATACAGTCGTGGATCGTCACAATCGACCGGCACGGCACCAGCGGAGGCAGCACGTAGTGAGGGGCGTGGAACAAATCGACGCGCGCCGACACGAGCCGCAGCGGCAGGGCGATCTGCTCCCGGATGGAATACGGCTTGGCCTTCTCCGCGACGGCCGCAAAGTTCGGCGCCATCTGCCTGATGTACTCCGCGTCTGCCGGACGGCACACGATGACGTACTCGGAGTCGTGGTCAGACGACGCGAGGTGCTTCAGCAGATTGCGAATGTAGGTGCCAATCCCGAAGTCGTGCAACTTCCGGGCGTCTATGGCGATGCGCACGTGTCAGGCCTCAATCCCGTCTGTCACGATACCATCATGCCCCTTCACGGGGAAGTTTGCCGCGGATGCGCAGGTAGAGGGCGAGCCACGGAAACCACCGCGGATGGTGCTTCGCGTAGAACGCCAGATGCGCGTTGCGATACGCCTGCTCTGACGCGACCGGTCTCGAGGCCCGCGCCCGGCCCCGGAGATGAACGATCTCCGCTTCGGGGACGAACAGAATCCGTTTGCCGAGCGCGCGCAAGGCGGCGCACAAATCGACGTCCTCGGCGTAGAGAAAGTAGCGCTCGTCCAGCAGGCCTGCCGCAATGGCGTCGCATCGGCGCACCAGGAGACAGGCGCCGCTCACCCAATCGGGAAACCGCCGCGATCGCGTCAACCGCTCAACGCGGCGATTCGCCCACCTGATGCCCCCCTCGTGCAGCCGCGTCAGCAGTTTCTGGCGCGCCTCGGTCAGCGGCGCAATCTGGCGGCCAAACGAGAGTTCGGCCTTGCCGCCGGCATCCACGATCCGCGGCCCGGCCGCGGCCACCTCTGGCGAGCGGCGCATCTGATCGACCAGCGTGTCAATCGCGCCAGCGCGCACGACGGTGTCGCTGTTGAGCAAGAGCACGAACTCGCCGGCCGAGGCGCGGATCCCGAGGTTGTTGGCGGCCGCGAAGCCGACGTTCCGACCCGGTTCAATCAGCCGGACGGCGGGCCAGCGGGCGCGTAGCGCCGCCGCGGTGCCGTCGCTTGACGCGTTGTCAACCACGACGATCTCGTGGTCGACCCTCGCCCGATGCTCGACCAGCGAGGCGAGGCAGTCTTCCAGCTCCGGCCGCGTATTGAACGACACGATGATGATCGTGAGGTCTGGCATGGCGATCAGCGCGCGGCTCCTTCGAGCGCTTCGAGCGTCTTGCGAGCGGCATCGGGCCAGCTGTACCGGCTCAGCACGCCGGCCGCCGGCCGAAGTGCCTCCTGGTGAGCGTAGGCGTCAGTCAGAAGTGTCCTCAACTGTGCCGTCACCGCTCGCGTATCACCGGCGCCGACGTAGGAGGCGGCGGGCCCGCACGTCTCCCGCGCCGCGGGGGTGTCGAGCACGACAACGGGGATCCCGCAGCTGAGCGCTTCGAGCGGCGTCAGCCCGAACCCTTCGTATTCCGAGAGAAACGCAAACACGCGGGCCGAACGGTACAATCCCGCCAGTTCGGCGTCTCCGACGTACGCCCGGATGTTGACGCGATCCGCGATGCCCAGCGTCCGGCAAAGGCCAGCGAGATCTTGAGGCGGATACGTGCGGTTCTCGCCGACGATTTCGAGGCGCGCACCCGGGACAGTCGCGGCGACTGCCGCAAAGGCGGTGATCAGATCGGGCACGTGACGTCGATTGAATATCGACCCCACGTACAGAACGACCGGCGGGCGTTCGCCGAATGTCGGCCAGCCGGATGGAACAATCACTCCCGGAGTGATTACTCCCGGACTAATTACTCCCGGAGTGATTCCCCCCCGGCTAATTACTCCCGGAGTGATTACGGCCGAGCTAATCACTCCGGGAGTGATTATTCCCCCGCCGGGAGTCGTGAGACCGTGAGGGATGACGCGAATCCGGTCGTCAGGAATCCCCAGACGGTCGCGGATCTCGCTCGCGGAGAAGCGCGACACCGTCAGCACGGTTCGTGCGCGCCGGGCTGAGGCGCGTGTGACCCAGGATCGCCGCAACCGTTCGCGGCGCGAAAACCACTCCGGGTGCGCGAGAAATGACAGGTCGTGGATGGTCTGAACGACCGGGCATGCCATCCTGAGCGGCGCCGTGTACGCCGGCGCAAACAAGACGTCGAGGCGGTCCCGTGCCGCAGGCGGAGGGAGCTGGACCTGTTCCCACCACGTGCCAGCCGAACCGCGGACAATCCGGCACTCCGGTGCCAGAGGAGCGATTGCGGCCGCGGCGTCTGGCGGGCACTCCGCCGGCGCGTACAGCACAATCTGGTGGGGAAACCCGCCATCGCGGGCGAGCGCGGCCCATTCGGCAAGCAGGTGCAGGAGGTACCGGCCAACGCCGGTCGGCCGTCCCAGCAACTCGCGGCTGTCGATCCCAATCCGCATCACCGGGCCCCCTGACCTTCGGTCCGCGGTTGCCGAGCCAGGGCCGTCAGATAGTGCTGCAGGAGTGCCCTCGCCGAGTCGCTCCAGCTGAATGTGCGCGCCCTCATCAGACCCGCTTCTCGACAGGCACGGTGGAGTCCGGGCTCGGTGAGGAGGCGACGAAGCGCCTCAGCGATGCCATCGGCATCCTCTGGCTCAGTCAGGAGGCCGGCGTCACCGACCACTTCCGGGAGCGCCCCGCGATTGGATGCGATCACCGGGATGCCAAGGGCCATCGCCTCGAGGGCCGGCAGGCCGAATCCTTCGTCAAACGACGGCAACACGAGGACGGCAGCCCCAAGGTACGTGGAGACGCGGTCGCGGTCAGCGATGTACCCGCGTACGTCGACCTTCCCTTTGAAGACAGGCCCCGTGGCGCGTTCGATCCACGCCCGGGCCGCGGGCGTTTCGCGTCCGGCCAGGACCAGCCGAGGAGCGTCCGGCCAGCGCGACAGCAGCCGTTGGTAGGCGTCGAGCAGGCCGCCCACGTTCTTTCTCGGTTCGAGCGTGCCGACAAAGAGGATGTAGCCCCCGGATCGCGGCTCCGGCGGGGTGGCCAGAGACGTGACCCAGTAGGGGACACCGTGCCTGCAGATAGCGATATTGCCGTCGGACACACCGAGTTCTCGACTGATGCCGCGGGCGGTGTGGTTTGAGACGGTCACAACCAGATCGGCTCTGCGGGAGTGATCGCCAGCCAGCCGCGGAAAATCCCGCCGCATTTCGCCCCAGGTGCGGCCGGGTTGATGAAGGAAATCAAGATCGTGGATGGTCGATACCCGGAGACCCGACCGTGAGGGCAGCAGCACCGGCGTGGACGAATGAACGACGTCAAAGGGGCCCTTCGCCAGCGATTCCACTGGCGGCCAGCCCAGCCGATACCACGCCAGGTTGAGCGCGCGGACGGGCAGGCGCCAATCAACCGGCCTTACGCCCGCCAGTTCCCCGATGGCCGATCCGGCCAGCCGATCGCGCAGCGAACTCGAAAAGACAGTGATTTCGAGGCCTTTGGCAACCGGCTCTCCGGCCGCTTTGAGCGCGAGGAGCGCCCGGATCAGCTCGTGGATCCACGCGCCGACCCCGGTGGGTGCCGTCAACGCCGGTCGGTAGTCAAGAAAGAGCCGCAACATTGCCGTTGTGTATGGTATCCCGATTGTCGCCCGACACGGAGATGTCCGCGCCGGCTGGCGAGTAAATCGGCTGCAACCTATTGATTTACAATGCCTTGACAGCTTGGAGGGCCTATAGTACTTTCAGACGTTTCATTCATTCCGGCAGCCCCATCATTCCGGCGCCGGCGGTCAAGGACGTACGCATGAAGCTAGCGGTCATCGGTACGGGCTACGTTGGACTGGTTGCCGGGGCGTGTTTTGCGGAAACCGGGAATGACGTCGTGTGCGTGGACAAAGACGAGGCGAAGATCCGGCTGCTTCGGAAGGGGAAGATGCCGATCTTCGAACCTGGGCTCGAGGAAGTCGTCAAGCGAAACGTGGCCGACAAGCGGCTGACGTTTACGACCCAGTTGCCCAGAGCGGTGCGCGCGGCGTCGGTCATCTTTATCGCCGTCGGTACGCCGCAGGGTGAAGACGGTTCGGCCGATCTGCAGCACGTGCTCGGAGTCGCCCGCGACATCGCCAAGGCCATGAACGGCTACAAGGTGATCGTCGACAAGAGCACGGTTCCGGTCGGTACGGCGAGCCGCGTGCGGGAGATCGTCCGGCGCGAGACCACCTATCCGTTCAGCGTGGTCAGCAACCCCGAGTTCCTCAAACAGGGCGCGGCGGTTGACGATTTCTTGAAGCCCGATCGCGTCGTCGTCGGCGCCGAGGATGAGAAGGCCGCCGAGTTGATGCGGAACCTGTACAGCCCGTTTACACGGACCGGCGCGCCCATCCTGGTGATGGATTGCGCGAGCGCGGAACTCTGCAAGTACGCCGCAAATGCGCTGCTGGCGACGAAGGTCTCGTTCATGAACGAGATCGCGAATATCTGCGAGTTGTTTGGCGCAGACGTTGACCAGGTCAGGCGCGCGGTCGGGTCCGACCGCCGGATTGGCCCGTCGTTCCTGTTTCCAGGCACGGGGTACGGCGGCAGCTGTTTTCCAAAGGACGTCAAAGCCATCATCAAGTTTACGGCCGACAAGGGGTACGACTTCCGCATTGTGAAGGCCGTCGATGAGGTCAATCACTCGCAGAAGTCAGTACTGGCCTCCAAAATGGAAAGGCATTTCGGGTCGCTGAAGGGCAGGACGATTGCCGTCTGGGGGTTGTCGTTCAAGCCCCGCACCGACGACATGCGCGAGGCTCCGGCGGTCGTCCTGATCGAGCGGTTGCTGGCGGCTGGCGCCAGGGTCCAGGCGTTCGACCCCGAAGCGATGCCGGTGGCGAAACAGTTGTTCGGCGCCAGGATCGTTCTGGCGCCGACCAGTTACAAGGCGCTGGAGGCCGCTGACGCCCTCGCGCTGGTGACCGAATGGAACGAGTTCCGTGAACCGGACTTCGGGAAGATGCGCAAGGCGATGAAGACGCCGATCATCTTCGATGGCCGCAACATTTATGCGCGCGAGGTGATGCGGACACATGGCTTCCAGTACTTCAGCATCGGCCGCTAAGACCGGAGCCGTTCTTGTCACCGGCGGAGCTGGCTACATCGGCAGCCACGCCGCCAAGGCGCTCGCCGCCGCCGGCCGGCGGGTCGTCGTCATCGACAATCTGTCGACCGGGCATCGCGCGGCCGTCCGGTGGGGCGACATGGTCGTCGCCGACGTCCACGACGTGCCTCGCGTGCGCGAGACGATTCGGCAGTACGGCGTGTCGGCGGTGATGCATTTTGCGGCGTCGTCTCTGGTCGGCGAATCGGTTCGAAACCCGATCAGCTATTACCTGAATAATGTGGGCGGGGCGCTGGCGTTGCTCGAGGCGATGGTCGAGGAATCGGTCACGCGACTGGTGTTTTCGTCGACCGCAGCGGTCTTTGGAGATCCGATCGAAACGCCGATCACCGAGAACCACCCGACGCACCCCATCAACGCGTACGGCGAGACCAAGCTCGCGGTGGAGCGGGCGCTGGTTCACTTCGAGCGCGCCTACGGCATTCGGAGCGTCTCGCTGCGGTACTTCAACGCGGCGGGCGCCGATCCGGAGGGCGACCTGGGAGAGGACCACCAGCCCGAGACACACCTGATTCCCCGGGCCGTGGAGGCCGCGTTGGGAGGATCGGCGCTTCAGGTATTCGGCGCTGACTACCAGACGCCCGACGGGACGTGTCTCAGGGACTACGTTCACGTGTGTGATCTCTCGCGTGCGCATCTGCTGGCGCTGGAGCATCTCGAGCACAACGGCGGCACCCGGATCTACAACCTGGGCATCGGCACGCCGTTCTCGGTGCAGGATGTGATCAGCTCCGTCGAGCGGGCGAGTGGCAGGCCGGTGCCCGCCGAGCGTGCGGCTCGACGCCCGGGCGATCCGGCTGTGTTGTTCGCCTCCAGCGATCGCATTCGAACGGAGTTGGGGTGGCGGCCGGCCTTCGTCGGGCTCGACGCGATCGTGGAGAGCGCCTGGGCGTGGCGACTGACTCATCCGCACGGGTATCAGGAGGAGGCGGTGCGCTGATGCCGGAGGATCCCGGAATCAGAAGCGTTCCGCGGCTTCCGGGCCGCCAGCGCCACCGGTCCCGCCAGTGAACTCGCTGCTGCGACTGCTCAGGTATGGACGCCCGTATCGGGGCCGGTTCGCCGTGGCCGTGCTCGCGATGCTCCTTTATGGCGGCGCGTCAACCTGGCTGATCATCCTCATCAAACCGATCGTCGACAAGGTCCTGATTCGTCAGGAAGCCGTCAGCACGGTGGCCTGGTCGATTCTGCTTTCCTACTTCTTGAAGGGCCTCGGCTCGTACTTCTCCGCCTACTTGATGGCCGATGTCGGGCAACACGTGGTTCGCGACATCCGCGATGGCCTGTTTCGGCACACCCTCGGACAGTCGACCGCCTTCTTCAAGTCGCGGAGCACCGGTCAGCTTCTGTCGCGGCTGACCAACGACGTCGGCCAGGTTCAGCAGGTCGTGTCGGAGACGATGGCCGACCTGCTGCGGGAGTCGCTTGCCGTGATCGGGTTTGCGGGCGTGCTGTTCTACAACGACGTCGGCCTGACGCTGGTGTGCCTGACGGGCGCGCCACTGGTCGTGTATCCCCTTGTCCGGCTGGGCCAGGCGCTGCGCAAGACGACGAGGCGCAGCCAGGAACATCTGGAGTCGATGACACACGTGGCGACCGAGGCGTTCACCGGGCTGCGGATCGTCAAGGCGTTCGGCGCCGAGGACCGCGAGGGATCCCGGTTCGGCATGGCCACGCGGGCGCTGTACCGGGCGAACATGAGTGTGACCGCCGCGATGTCGATGATGCCTCCTGTCATGGAGCTGCTTGGCGGCGTGGCGATGGCGGCGGCGCTGTGGTACGGCGCCAGGGAAATCGCGGCCCATCGGATGACGGAGGGCCAGTTCTTTACGTGTGTCGTGGCGTTGCTGGCGATGTACGGCCCCCTCAAGAAGCTGAGTCGCGTCAACGCCAACGTGCAGCAGGCGATCGCCGCATCCCAGCGGATCTTCGAGTTGATGGATACGCATACCGAGGTGCCCGATGAACCGGGTGCGCCGCCGGTCGCGCCCATCGGCCACGGAATCGAGTTTCGCGACGTGACGTTCGAGTATGAGGACGGGCGGGGCCGGACAGCGCTCGGAGGCGTCTCGTTCACCGTGCGTGTGGGTCAGACCGTGGCGGTGGTTGGCCGGAGCGGTGCCGGCAAGACCAGCCTGGTCAACCTGCTGCCCCGATTCTACGATCCATCGGATGGCGCGATCCTGATTGACGAGGTGGACATTCGGAGGATTGGCCTGGCTTCCTTGCGGGAGCAGATTGGCATGGTGACGCAGGAGACGGTGCTCTTCGACGATACGGTCGCCAACAACGTCGCCTACGGCCGGCCCGGGGCGCGTCCGGACGAAATCGAGGCCGCCGCCCGCGCGGCGCACGCCCATGAATTCATCTCGGCGATGCCCGCGGGATACCAGACCAGGATCGGCGAACGCGGCCAGCGACTGTCGGGCGGCCAGCGGCAGCGGCTGGCGATTGCGAGGGCGATCCTGAAGAACTCGCCGATCCTGATTCTGGACGAGGCCACCTCGTCGCTCGATTCCGAATCCGAGGCACTCGTGCAGGATGCGCTGGTCAACCTGATGCGCAACCGGACGTCGTTTGTCATCGCGCATCGGCTGTCGACGGTGCAACGGGCCGACCTGATTGTGGTCCTCGAGCGCGGTCGGGTCGTGGAGGTCGGCCGGCACGACGATCTGATGGCGCAGCCCGATGGGGTGTACGCTGGATTGTACGAATCGCAGTTTGGCGGCTCGCGCCGGAAGAACGGTCCGCGGGAACGTGGAGAATCGGAACGATGATGAAGAGCATGACCGGCTTCGCGAGCGTCACACGAGAGGAACCGGGCGCGAGCATCGGCGTGACCGTGCGGAGCGTGAATCACCGGTACCTGGATGTGCAGCTGCGGCTGCCTCAGTCCTTGAGTGCGATCGAATCCAGGATTCGTGGCGTGGTCCAGCAGCGCGTGGCACGGGGGCGCGTCGAAGTCGCGATCTCGATCCAGCTCAGACAGCCGCCGAAGCTCGAGATCGAGCTGAACGAGGCGTTCGCAATCGCGCTGGCGGCGGCAATGACGCGAGCCAGGGCCGTCGGACTGATCGAAGGGGCGCTGCAGCCCGGCGACATCATGCGATTTCCCCAGGCGTTGACGGTTCGCGAACAGGCGGCAGAACTGGACGCCGCTGCAGCGGCCGCGATCGAGGCCGGCATCCTCGGCGCGGTCGAGCAGGCGCTGCAGGAACTGGACGTGATGCGCAGTCGCGAAGGGGCGCTGCTCCAACAGGACCTGGACGCGCGCAGAACGTCGGTTGCGGCCCAGATGCAACGCGTGGCAGAGCTGGCGCAGGCCGGAGAGCACACCTTGAGCGACCGGCTGGGTGCGCGGATCGCCGAATTGACGGCGGAACTCGCGGTCGACCGTGGCGCCATCGCTCAGGAGATCGTGCGCTTCGTCTCGCGCTCCGACATCAGCGAGGAGTTGGTGCGTTTCCGCGCGCACGTGACGCAGTGGACCTCGCTTTCGGATGGTCCGGAGCCGTGCGGCCGCAAGCTGGACTTCCTGTTGCAGGAGATGAATCGCGAAGTCAATACGACCGGTTCGAAAGCCGATGGGGAAGGGATTTCGGAGCGGATTATCGCGATCAAGGCGGAACTCGAGAAGATGCGGGAACAGGTGCAGAATGTTGAGTAGTCCGGCAGGTCGAGGGCAGCTGTTTGTCGTGTCGGCGCCGTCCGGCACCGGGAAGACGACCATCGTGGAAACGCTGGTCGGGTCGATGCCGCGTCTTCACGAATCGCGTTCCTACACCAGCCGCCGGGCGCGGGTGGGCGAGACCGATGGCGTGGACTATCACTTCGTGTCCCGACAACGCTTCGAAGCGATGATCGCGGGCGATCAATTCCTCGAATGGGCCGAGATTTATGGCGATCTGTACGGCACCTCTCAAGTCGACACCGAGCGCATCCAGTCGCAGGGGGACGATCTGATTCTGGTGATTGACGTGCAGGGCGCCCGCAAGATTCGCCGCCGGGGTGTTCCTGCCGTGACGGTGTTCGTCATGCCTCCGTCGCTCGAGGTGCTCGAATCGCGGCTGCGGGGCCGGTGCACCGACAGCGAGGCCCAGATTCAGCGCCGCCTCGACGTGGCCCGGGAAGAAATCAGAGCGTTCCGCGAGTACGACTTTGTGGTCGTCAATGACGAGGTCGGCGAGGCCGTCGAGGAGCTTCGCGCCATCGTCACGGCCGCGCGCCTGAGGCTGGCGGCCGCGACGCCGATGGCCGAACGCATTGCGGCGACATTCAGTGTGCCGGGACCGAAGAAGGAAGAATGAACTCGTAGGGGCACGGCATGCCGTGCCCGTGTGGGGATGGAGTGCCTCATGGCTCTGATAGCACTCGGCGTGACAGGCGGCATCGGGGCGTACAAAGCCATCGACGTGGCGAGGGGCCTCCAGAAGCGCGGCCACGACGTCGTGGCGATCATGACGAGGAACGCGCGGCGGTTTGTCGGCCCGGTGACCTTCGAGGCGATCACGAAACGGCGCGTCGTGACGACCCAATGGGAGAAGGGCGCCAACGCGGACATCGAGCACATCGCGCTCGCCTCGTCCATCGATCTGCTCCTCGTCGCACCGGCCACTGCCAACATTCTGGGCAAGTTCGCCGCGGGCATCGCGGACGATTTTCTCTCGACGCTGTATCTCGCGACGCGCGCGCCGGTGCTGGTCGCGCCGTCGATGAACACCCACATGCTCGAACATCCGGCGACCTCGGCCAACCTGAAGATGCTGGCCGAACGCGGCGTGCATGTCCTCCAGCCCGATTCCGGGTACCTGGCGTGTGGCTGGACCGGCAAAGGCCGTCTCGCCGAACCGGCGACCATCGTCGAGGCCGCGATGCGGATCCTGGAACCGCGTCGCACGCTCGACGGGCGCAGGATCCTCGTGACGGCAGGGCCGACGTTCGAGGATCTGGACCCGGTAAGGTTCCTCGGCAATCGATCGAGCGGAAAGATGGGATTTGCCATCGCTGCCGAGGCCGCGCGGCGCGGCGCCGACGTCACCCTGGTGGCGGGTCCGACAGTGGTGCCACCCCCGGATGTCTCGGAGCTGGTCCGCGTGCGCAGCGCGGACGAGATGCGGGACGCCGTGATGGCGCGCCTGCCGGAGGCCGATGTGGTCGTGATGGCGGCGGCAGTCGCCGACTATCGGCCCGCACACCAGGAGGCCCACAAAATCGCCAAGACCAGCGAGTCGCTCACTGTCAGGCTGACGCGGACGCCGGACATCCTCGCCGAGATCGGTCGGTGGCGAAAGGCGCACGGCGGCCAACGGCCCGTGATCGTGGGGTTCGCCGCCGAGACCCGGGACACGGTGGAACGGGCCGAACGCAAGCGCGCCGCAAAAGGTGCCGATCTGATCGTGGCCAACGACGTCCTGCAGGAAGGAGCCGGATTCGAATCCGACACCAACATTGTCACCTTGATTGGACCGGATTCGAACGAGCCGCTGCCCATCCAGTCGAAGGTCTCTATTGCCGGGCTGATTCTCGATCGGATCGAAAGCCGGCTCGGGAATCCCGGCGTGGCGTAACCGCAGGCCTTGAACGGAATGGACGTCGATCAGATATGAGCGAGACCGATGACAGGGCCCAGCTTAGCGAGCATCTGAAGTTCTTCGGAGAACTGGGAGTGGCGGGGGCGTCTCGCGACCCCGCCTGGCGTCGTCGCGCGGGGCTTTCCGCCGTGCCACGCAGCGGGGAGCCGGAGCCAGGCGACGGCGGATTGGGAGAATCGGGCGGGACGGGAGGCGAGAGCGTGGAAACGCTCGAGATGCTCCGTGCCGACATCGGCGATTGCACCCGATGCAAACTGCACCGGCTTGGACGTTCGCAGGTGGTGTTTGGCGTCGGGAATCCGAACGCGGACTTGATGTTTGTCGGCGAGGCTCCGGGGCACGACGAAGATCTGCAGGGCATTCCGTTCGTAGGCAGGGCAGGACAGTTGCTCACGAAGATTATTGAGGCCATCGAGTTGACGCGAGATCAGGTGTACATCGCGAACGTGATCAAGTGCCGCCCGCCGGAGAACAGAAATCCGGAACCCGATGAGGTCGACACCTGCGAGCCGTTCCTCTTTCGGCAGGTGCAGATCATCAAGCCGAAGGTCATTGTCGCGCTCGGTACATTTGCCGCCCGCACGCTTTTGCGAACGGCCGAGCCGATCTCGAAACTGCGCGGCCGCTTCTACAAGTACGGCGACGCGGCGCTGATCGCCACGTTTCACCCCGCGTACCTGCTTCGCAGCCCGGACAGGAAGCGCGACGTGTGGGATGACATGAAGAAGGTGCGCGCGTTGCTGCGCGGCGACACCACCGGGACGCAGGCGTAGCCGCCGATGCTGCGTCTTGCCTCGGTGGCGGTTCCGGTTCCTGCAGTCGGCCTCCTCACGTACCGCGTTCCTCCAGAACTGGATGCGCCCGCCATCGGCAGCCGCGTCCTGGCGCCGTTGGGCACCAGGACGATCACTGGATGTGTGGTCTCGGTCGAGTCGGCGGACGACGGCGACGAGCGCGGGCGGAGCGGAGCAGTTCGCGACATCATCGACGTGCTGGATGAGGACGCGTTTCTGCCGGGGTCGGTCGTCCGACTGGCCTTGTGGGTGTCGGAGTACTACGCGTGCGGACCTGGCGAGGCCATCGCGGCGGCCGTTCCTCCGATGGCGTGGGTGGAAAGCCGCCGAATCGTGACGCTGACCGACGCGGGCCTTCGGCGCCTCGACGAGACGGATGGCAGTGGAGCGTCCGCGCTGCAGCATGCCGCGCTTCGCCTGCTGGTTGGAGGACGAGGGCTTCCAGTGTCGTCGCTTCGCAGCCGCCTCGCAAAGGATCTCGGCGGCCATGCGCGGGTGCCGATGAACGCGCTGGTCCGGTCGCTCGAGCATGCGGGTCTCATCTCGGCGGCCCAGGTGCTGGAAGGGGAGCGGCAGGCCTACAAGACGACCCGCGTGGTGCGCGCGACGGTCCAGGGGCTCGAAATCGCGCGCGGCCTGTTGGCGGGGGCGCCGGTCGCCGGCCTCGGTCCCAGGCAGCAGGAAGCGCTGCGCGCGCTGGCGTCGGCGCCGGACGGGTTGCCGACCTCGGCGCTGGCCGATCGACATCTGGCGTCGGACGGCCTGAGGCGCCTGGCAGCCAGAGGACTTGTCACGATTCACCGCGTGCCCCTCGATCGCGATCCGTTTGAAGGGCCATGGGGACGTGGCGACGGACTGGCGGCGGCCGAGGCGCCAGATCGCCAACTGACGACTGAACAGGAGTCGGCGCTCGAGCGACTGACCGCCCTGTGTGCACCGCCGGCCTTCCGGGTCGCGCTCGTACACGGTGTCACCGGCAGCGGCAAGACAGAACTCTACCTGCGCCTGGCGGAGCACGTGCTGCGCGCCGGGCGACGGACGCTCGTACTGGTACCGGAAATTGCGCTGACGCCGGCCACCGCTCTGGCGTTCCGGCGGCGGTTCGGTGACCGCGTGGCGATCCAGCACAGCGGGCTGTCGGATGGTGAACGCCACGACCAATGGCAGCGTATTCGCCGCAACGAGATCGACGTGGTCGTCGGCACGCGCTCGGCCATCTTCGCCCCGTTGTCGTCAGTCGGATTGATCGTCGTCGACGAAGAGCACGACGGCTCTTACAAGCAGCAGGACTCGCCGCGATACAACGGTCGTGATCTGGCCATCGTCCGCGGTCAACAGGAAGGCGCTCTGGTGGTGCTGGGGTCGGCGACGCCGTCGATGGAGTCGTTTCAGCACGCGTCGCGTGGCCGGTACGAACTGATTCCGCTCGAACGACGCGTCCTGAACCGGCCGTTGGCTGCCGTACGCACCATCAACATGCGTGACGAGTTCGCCGAGGTGGGCCCCGGCGTCATTCTGAGCCGCGCGCTCAGTGAAGCGATCGCCGGCAGGCTGAGCCGCAAGGAACAGGTGCTGCTGCTGCTGAATCGGAGGGGTTATTCCACGTCCGTGTTCTGCCGGCAATGCGGCGGGACGGTGGAGTGCCCCAACTGCAGCGTCTCGCTCGTGGTGCACGGCCGGAGCGGTGCGGCGTGCCACTACTGCAACTATTCAACGCGGGTGCCTCGGATCTGCCCGGCGTGCGGTGGCCCGTTTCTCGAGCAGCTTGGGTTCGGCACCGAACGGGTCGAGGCGGATGTGCGCGCGGCGTTTCCCGAAGCACGCGTGGCGCGACTCGACCGCGACAGCGTCAGGCATCGCGGGGCGATTCCGGACCTGCTCGATCGGTTCGGCAGGGGGCAGATCGACGTACTGGTCGGCACGCAGATGATCGCGAAGGGGCACGACTTCCCGCGCGTGACACTGGTGGGCGTGATCTCGGCCGACGTCGGCCTCGGCCTGGCGGACTTTCGCGCCTCGGAACGGACGTTTCAGTTGTTGACACAGGTCGTAGGTCGCGCCGGGCGGGGCGAAATCTCGGGCGATGCGATCATTCAGACGATCTACCCGGACCATTACAGCATCCGTCATGCGTGCCGGCAGGATTTTGGCGCGTTCTTCAAGGACGAGCTGCAATTTCGCCGGGCGATGCGGTATCCGCCGGTGGTCGCGCTGATCAACGCGGTGGTGCGCGGGCCGTCGTATGCGAAAGCCAGCGCCGATGCCGCCGATCTGGTGGCGCGCGTCGGTGCCGCCTCGGCGCCGGGTTCGGCGTTTACCGTGCTGGGGCCGGCCCCCGCGCCGCTGGCGCGGCTCAAGGGAGAGCATCGGGCGCAGTTCTTCGTCAAGGGCGCACCGGCCGCGCGCCGGGCGATGCGTGAGGCCGTGCAGCGGGCGCTCGATGCGCGCCCCGATCTTCGGCGCAAGACCACGGTCGACGTCGACCCGCTGAGCGTGCTCTGACTCCCCCCTACTTTGGTTGAATCAGATCGAGCGGCTCGATGGGAGCCGGGGTGAAGCAGAGCACGAGGATGACCAGCGCCAGGAGCGCGAGCCACCGCCTCGAGGAATCGAGCGGTTCGGTTTCGTCCCACACCGACGGATGGCGCCAGCCAAACGCGAACAGCAGTCCGATCGCCAGTAACGTCCACACGACCCACGACGCCGAGTAGAGACTCAGGCCGATCGCGAACAGCACTGCCGCGATCGTGACCTTGTGCGCATGCCGTCCGAGCACCGCGTACGCGATGTGTCCGCCATCGAACTGACCAATCGGAATCAGGTTGAGCGCCGTCGCCAGCAGGCCGAACCACGCCGCGAAGGCCATCGGGTGCATGTTGATCGACATCGTTTCCGGAGGCGTGCCCCAGACCAGCCAGCTTACCGCCTTGAACAGGAGCGGTTCTCCGAGCGACATCCCCACAAAATCCGACGGCAGCGCCACCACACGGGACAGCATCATGCCAATGACGAGGGCCGGGACGGCGACGACAAACCCGGCCAGGGGACCGGCAATCCCGATGTCAAAGAGCGCCCGCTTCGTGGTGATGGGCTCACGAATCCGAATGAAGGCGCCGGCGGTCCCGGTCAGCGGAAATGGAATGGGCAGGAAATAGGGGAGCGACGCGCTGATGCCGTAGTAGCGACAGGCCAGGTAGTGCCCCAGTTCGTGCGCGCCGAGAATCGCGAGGATCGTCAGCGAGTACCACAGGCCATTCGCGACGGCCCCAACCGTCAATGGGGAGGCACTCGCCTGAAAATCCGCTTCAAACGAGAGCCAGTGGCACGCACCGGCGAGCGTGGTGGTCCCGAGCGTGGCTGCCAGCAGCAACGCGTTCAACCACTTGCGATCGGGTCTGGGCTGCAAATCGGACACGAATGGCTCGAGGGTCTGGAAGCCAGGCCCCGGCTAGCCGAGCGCCTGAAGCTCTTTCCCGGGTTTGAATCGGATCGTGCGGCCCGGAGGAATCCGCACTTCCTTACCGGTCCGTGGGTTACGGCCGATACCGCGCTTGCGGGGCTTAACCTGGAAGACACCGAACCCGCGAAGCTCTATCCGCTCGCCTCGCTGCATCGAGATCCGCATCGTGTCAAACACCGCGTCAACGGCCATTTCGGCCTTGACCTTGGTGATGTTTGCCGCGCGAGCGACCTCGTCGACGATGTCCACCTTAATCATGCCGACTGCGCTCCCTCTCTGAACAATTGCTAACTATCATAGAAACATAGACTTAGCCTGTCAAGGAATTGGTTCGGCCTGGCACTCGGCCTGGTTTGGCTTTGAATTGATTCGGCCGGTGACGCTTTCGCGCTATGATCGGCCTGCCTCGCGAAAGGATTACACAGCACGTGCCACGGCCGCTCCCGTCCGTCGTCCTGGTGGGTCGCCCGAACGTCGGGAAGTCGACTCTGTTCAACCGCTTGGCGGGTCGCCGGCGCGCCATCGTCGCGCCGATTGCCGGCACGACCCGGGACGTCATCGCGATGCCTGTCTCGTGGCAGGGCGCGACCTTCCAACTCTGCGACACTGGCGGGTTGTTCGGCGCCAGCGCCGACCCGCTCCGGGCACTGGTTGCGCCTGGCGGTCACCGGGCGATTGCGGGAGCCGATCTCGTGCTGTTCGTCGTGGATGCGACCGACGGCAAGATGCTGGCGGACGAGGAGATCGCCGCGGCGCTCAGATCGTCCGGGAAGCCGGTCGTTCTCGTGCTGAACAAGTGCGACGTCAACAGGGCGAAGGCTGGCGGTCTGGAGTTCTACGCGCTCGGGTTCGAGCCCGTTGTCGAAATTTCGGCCGAGCACGGCCACGGCATTGGCGATCTGCTCGATCAGATTGTCGCGCACGCGTGTCACCCTGGCGGAGAAACGCCCCGACATCCCGCGCCGGCCGCAGGGGAGGCCAAGGCATCGGATATGGACGTGGAGCGGGACCTCGCCGACGAACAGATTGAAACAGCCATCGCGATTGTCGGCCGGCCGAACGTCGGCAAGTCGTCGTTGGTCAACCGGTTGCTGCGCGAGGAGCGCATGCTCGTCAGTGAAATGGCAGGGACCACGCGTGACGCCGTGGACGTCGTGCTGAGCTGGAGACAGCGGCGGTTCCGAATTGTTGATACCGCCGGAATCAGACGTTCAGGCAAGGTCGCGGGGGCCGGCGCGGTCGAGGCTGTGAGCGTGCTGCAGTCGCGACGCGCCATTGTGAGCGCCGACGTCGTCGTGCTCCTGCTCGATGCGGTCGAAGGGCCCACCGATCAGGACGGCACGATTGCGGGCGAGGCGGACAAGGCGGGACGCGGGTTGATCGTCGCGGTCAACAAGTGGGATTTGATGAAGGACAAGGGGCCCGATGCGGGCGCGGTGTTCGACGACGAACTCAAGCGGAAGCTGAAGTTCCTTGAGTACGCGCCGTTGTTGCACATTTCGGCCGTCACCGGCGAGCGCCTTCCCAAGTTGCTCGAAACCATCGACCGGGTGGCCGAAGCGCGGCGCAAGCGCGTGCCGACCGGCGAGTTGAACCGGTTTGTCGAAATGATTTCCGCCGCCAATCCTCCGGTGGTCAAGGGGCGTCGCGCCGTGCGGATCCTCTACGCGACACAGGTAGGCATCGCGCCGCCGACGTTTGTGTTCTTCACCAACATTGCGACAACGTTTCACTTCTCGTATGAGCGGTTTCTGGTGAACAAGCTGCGCGAGGCGTTCGGGTACGTGGGCACGACGGTCCGGATTCAGGTGAGGGCGCGGTCGCGGAAGCGCTGAGGGGGCTGGCGGCGACTCAGGGGTGCAGGACGGGCCGCGCGCCAGGGCGGGTGGCGTCGCAACCGGCGTGGTATACTTTTTTCATTGAAACCGTCAGTGGGGACCGTGGCTGAGACGATCGCCGAGATTCCGGATCGGGAGCTGTTCAAGGCAGCCGACGTGTGCGAGATCGCGAGCGTGCAGCCGTATGTGCTGAGGTCGTGGGAGTCGGAATTTCCGACGCTGGGCTTTGCGCGATCTCCGGGCACGCCGCGCGTCTACCGGCGGGACGACGTCGAGCGCGTGCTCCGGATCAAGCAGCTCGTGTATGGGGAAGGGCTGACCCTGGCGGGCGCCCGGCGCAGACTTGACGGCGACGCCGTGACGACCGATGATCAGAAGCCGGTGATTCTGGTGGCTGACGCCAGGCGAAGGCTGGATGGGATCAAAGGCGAGTTGCGCTCGTTGCTGGAGATGCTGGGCGGTCAGCTGGTTCATGCGGTGAAGCCGCGGAAAGCGACAGGCGCTGGACAGCCGACGCTGCTCGGGATCGACGCTGAAGTCGCGAGTGGCCGGAAGGCGCCTGCTGAGACGGTTCGGACCGGGAGCGCGCCGGCAGCGAAGACGCCGGCCTGGACGTCGCCGGCCGGGAATGCGTCGGCCGTGAAGACGCCGGTCGCGATCGAAGGAGAAAAGGGCAAAGCGGCCCGCCGAAAGGCGTGACGCGTATTGAGAACGGTTGACGTCGGGATGTAGCGCAGCCTGGTAGCGCATCTGAATGGGGTTCAGAGGGTCGCTGGTTCGAATCCAGTCATCCCGACCAGTTTCTTGAGGCGGTAGGTGACCAACAGGAAATCGCCTGGCAGGTCCTACCGCCTTTCCTCTGTACGGCCGGCAGGATGCCGCGCCTCTTTCCGAGTAAGGGCCTGAGGAAGTACTCGACCGGGGCCTGCCCACGGCAGATCGCGCCGTCCTTCCGCGGGTGACGTCAGGGAGCGACGACGACCTGCGATGAAGGGGCTGGCGACACCTCTGACGCGCACATCTTCATCAACTGCGCGTCGAGATCGCGACGTACCAGTTGCCTGAATACGAGGAAGTGCTCGCTCAGTGCGCACGTCGTGACGTAGTCGCTCAGCGCACCCGAATTGTGACGGGCAATGCTCACCAGGTGATGCCAGAACCTCCAGCGCGTGTTGCGGGCGAGACCCTGGCGCCAGAAAATGCGGATGAGGGCTGGCGCCGACCGCAGCACATCCCGGAACGGCGTCGCGGCGGTTCGAACAGGCGGCGCCACGCGCCGCTTCGCGCCCAGGGCGAGGAAGTACCGCCACGTGCGATCGAGGTACGCCCGCGGTTCGTAGAGCCTCTCAAACGCCTCCACGAACTCCCGGGCGACCTGCGAGATCGGCCGCGTCGGCGCGAAGTTGGTCAGAAACGTCTGGTTGCCGGAGGCCGTCGTGGTCGCACGAAGTCGGCCCTCGCGACTCAGTCGATCCCACAGGGCCGTTCCGGGCAGCGCCTGCAGCATGGAGACGAATGCCGTCGGAATCGAGTTGCGTTCCGCGAACTCCTCGATGCGTGCTCCGGCGCCCGTCGCCTCGCCGTCGAATCCGATGATGAACCCGGCCATCACGCGGATGCCGGATCCGGTGATGGCTTCGACCGCCTCATCGAGCGGCTGGCGGAGATTCTGATGCTTGAGCGTGCGTTGCAGGCTCTCGGCGTCCGGCGTCTCGATGCCGACGAAGACCGACCCGAAGCCGCTCGCCACCATGAGATCGAGCAGCTCCGCGTCCTGGGCGAGATCGATTGACGCCTCCGTGTCGAGACGGAACGGGAAGCCGTGCGCGCTCTGCCAGTTCACCAATTCGCGCAGCATCTCCTTGGCCGCCTGGCGGTTGCCGACGAAGTTGTCGTCCACGATGAAGATCGTGCCTCGCCAGCCGATTTGGTACAGCAGATCCATCTCTGCAAGCATTTGGGCGGGCTTCTTGGTCCGCGGGCGCCGGCCGTACAAGACAATGATGTCGCAGAACTCGCACAGGAAGGGACATCCTCGGGAGAACTGGATGGACATCGAGTCGTAGGCGGCCAGTTCCAGCAGCTCGAAGCGGGGAGCCGGCGTGGTGGTGACGTCAGGCTTCGCGCCGTTTGCGGTGAAGGTGCCGCCTGTGGCGCCCCGCGCCAGGGCTTCAAGAAACGGCTGCAGCGTCAACTCGGCCTCGTCGAGCACGAGGAAGTCGGCCCCGGCCTTGCGCAATTCGTCCGGGAGCGCGGTCGCATACGGCCCGCCGACCACGACCGGCTTATGGCGGCGTTTCGCCTCGCCGACCAGTTCGAGCATGTGCGGCTTCTGGACGATCATGCCCGACAGCAGCACGATGTCGGCCCAGGCCCACTCCGCGTCGGTGACGGGACGGACGTTGCAGTCTACGACGCGGCATTCCCAGTCGCCGGGCAGCAGTGCCGCGACCGTAATCAAACCAAGCGGAGGCATCAACGCCTTCTTGCCGACCAGCTTGAGAATCGCTTCGTACGACCAGAAGGTAGGCGGGAACCGCGGCGAGATGAGTAGACTGTGCATCGATTCGAACAGGATATCACGCCTTGTCGAGTCCGCTGAAGGCCGAAAGGGCTCCATCACGCCCGATGAGACGCGCTGCCGAAGAGGGGGCCGAGCACTCAAGGCCGGAGGTCCCGCGTTCGCGCAGCGCTTCGGTGGACACAAGTCCCTGCTGTTCTGTTGGTTGCATTCGCCCGGCGTAGGTTAGACTTCCACCGATGCGCGTTGTTGTCGGATCGATCATCGGGCTGGTCACGCTGTGGCTGGCGTTCAGGGGCGAATCGCCCGCGGCGCTCGTCGCGTCGATCCGGCAGGCCGAACCATGGTGGACGACCGCCGCACTCGCCTCGATCGGCCTGTCGCTGGCGCTGGTGACCGTGCGCTGGCAAGTGCTGTTCGGGCGGCAGAGCGGCGGGGCCCCGCGTCTGGGTGTGCTCTTCCGGGCGCAGGTTGTCGGGCAGGCGGTCAACATCGCGCTGCCCATCCGCGTCGGCGAACTCGTGCGGGTGCTCCTGGTCTACAAGACACGGGGCCAGACGCTCGAACACACCTTCGTGACCGTCGTGGCCGAGCGCCTGATGGACACGGGCGTCGTCGCGCTTGCCGCCGCATGGCTCGCGTTGCAGATCACGCTCCCTCCCTGGCTTGCAGGCTCCATCCGCATCATCACCATCGCGGGCATGATCGCCGCTGGTCTCGGCGTGGCGGCGCTGCTGGCGGGTGCGCGCGTGTCGGCATTCCTCCGGGCGAAAGTGGAAACCCTCACGCACCAGGGCGTGGCGCGGTTTGCGCGCCGTGGCGTGGCGGCAGTCGGGGAAGTGGTGCGGTTGCGTGATGTCCGAACGCTGGGCCCGGCGCTCGTCCTCTCGGTGGTAATACTGGTGCTCTCCGCGTTCACCAACTACCTGCTGTTCAGAGCGTTCCACCTGGCCATTCCTCCCGTGGCCGCGCTGCTGGTGCTGCTGGTGCTGCAGGTGGGCAGCGCGCCGGTCTCGACGCCGGGCAACCTCGGCGTGTTTCAGTACCTGACCGTGCTCGCGCTCGGCCTCTATTCCGTGGACCGCACGACGGCGGCGGCCTATTCGATGGTGCTGTATGTGATCGCCTACGGCCCGAAACTCCTCCTCGGCGCGTGGCTGCTGGCCAGAATCGCGCGCGACGCGACGATCGGTCCCGACGTGCTGGCGATGATTCGAGGCAAGCGGCGATGACAAACGCCAGTCGCGTCTCGGTCGTGGTGCCGAGCCGGAACGAGGCGACGCACATCACGAGTCTGCTCGACGCGATCCGGCAGCAGACGTACGGCGCGAGTGAAATTCTCATCGTCGACAGTTCTTCGGATGGGACGGCGGACGTGGTGGCCGCGTACTGTCGCGATCATCCGGATCTCACGCTGCGTGTCGTGCCGGTGGTGAAGGCGTCGATTCCGGCTGCGGTCAATGCGGGTGTCGGTCGAGCCACCGGAGATGTGATCGTCAGGCTCGACGGCCACTGCATTCCTGATCCCAAGTACATCGCTCTGGCCGTTTCGGCCCTCGAGGAGCGGGTCGAAGCCGGCGTGGTCGGCGGCGTATGGCAGGTGGCGCCTGGAGCGGACACACTGGTTGCCGAGGCGATCGCGCGCGCGGGTTCGCATCCGGCCGGGGCAGGGGATGCCGCGTACCGGATTGCGCATGCGACGACGGCGCGGCAGGAGGTCGACACGGTGCCGTTCGGCTGCTACCGGAAGACGCTGTGGACGGAGCTTGGCGGCCTCAACGAAGATCTTCTGACCAACGAAGACTACGAATTCAACTATCGTGTCCGCGCGAGCGGCCGTCGCGTCATCCTCGACCCAGCCATCCGATCCAGGTACTTTGCACGGGCCACGTTCGGCGCGCTGGCGCGGCAGTACTTCCGGTATGGCTGGTGGAAAGTGGCGATGTTGAGGCAGCATCCCGCATCGCTCAGATGGCGGCAGGCCGTGCCCGCCGCTTTTGTCGCCGCATTGATTGGGCTCAGCCTGCTGGCCGCCGTGTCGCAGGTCGCACGCATGGGTCTGGCGGGCCTGCTGGCGATCTACGTGGCTGTGCTCGCGCTGGCGGGCGCCGATGCGGCCAGGAAAGCGGGGAAGTGGAGACTGCTGCCGTCTCTGATGGCGGCGTTCGCGACGATCCACCTGTGCTGGGGGTCCGGAGCTGTCGTGAATCTGGCAACCGGCGGACGCTGGCCGTGGAGTGCTAGAACTTCGCTTCTCTCAGGACCAGGTTGAAGCTGCCAACAGCCAGATCCGCCTGCAACCGGAGCGGTACCTTTTTCGCGTCGTCGGAGAGCCAGAGCGACAGCGGGCGGCTGACCGACTTGCCCGCGGCATCAGTCACCATCGGCGTGATCCTCAGCGCGGACTGCGTGCCGAGGCCCGTCTTCACGCTCTCTCTGGCGCCAACCGTCGCGGACATGTAGTAGACGACGTCGCTGATGCAGACCGGCATCTTGATGGTCGTTCCCGGCGCAAGCGGCATCGCGCGCAACGCGAAGAGGGCAGACAGCGCATCCTGCGACTGCGCGGGCACCGCGATGTCCTTCTTCATGTTGGTGGAGGTCTGCATCTCGAAGAGTGCCGTCCTGCCGTCGGGGTTGAATCGCAGCGACTTCATCCGCGTTCTGCCGTTCTCGTTGCTGTAGACGGAACCGCGCTGGGACGTGAGGGTGTAGGCGTCGAGCAGCGAATCGGCCTTGTAGTACAGGGCGTACAACTTCGCCAGCATCGGCGTCGGACTGCCCTCACCGACGATGTAGTACGCCAGCGATCCGTAGGAAGGATGCTTGTCGATCACCCGCAGTGTCGCGGTGCCGGCGGTGAGATAGCCCATCGACCACGAGATGTCGTACGACAGCGTCTCTCCCGCGGCGAATGGCACGGGCCGCTCGATCTTCGGCGCCCGGACCGGGACGGCCGTGGTCTTTGCCGGCTGGCGCCTGGGGGATTGTGTTCCCTGGGGCCTCGCGCCGACCCGGGTGCCTGGTTTGGTCTGCGTGACGTCCGGAGCGGCTGCGCTGAGGCTGGCGAGTGCAACCACGCACAGAATGATGAAGGCCGCGAGGCGACGTGAAATGTGGATGTGGGCCATGGGTGTCACCCGATCATACACAACCAGCCGCTCCCCGCGATAATCACTCCGGGAGCGATCTGTCGGCGTACACAGGACGGGGGACCCGCGGGTCCCCCGGTCACCATCCAGCGGTGCGGACTGCGACGAACGCCTAGCCGTGGAGCCGGGCGTACTTCGCTTCGAGGTCGCCACGCGACTCAACGTGGTTGGGGTCCGTGACGACGCAGCCGTCCACCGGGCAGACTTCGACGCACTTGGCGGTCTCGTGGGCGCCCACGCACTCGGTGCACTTGTCGACGGCGATAACGTACACAGATTCCGCCTGGGTGATTGCCTCATTCGGACACTCGGGCTCGCAGGCGCCGCAACTGATGCAATCGGCTTCATTGATGAACATCGACATAACCGGTTTCCTCCAGATCAGTGCCACGATGGGCACGACACGACGTTGTCACTTACAGAATAGCAAATTTCGATTCTAGATCAGCACAGTAATCTTGCCCTTGGCCTTCAGCTGATCCACGAACACCTGGCTCTTCTGTTCCCGCTGCTGAGTGGCGAGGTACTCGCGAATCTGTTCCTTCACTTCGTCGAACCCGACGTCGCGCGCGGGTTTGGTCTCGTGCGACTGAATGATGTGATAGCCGAACGGGGTCTCGACCACGCCGCTCATCTGGCCCGGCTTCAGGGCGAAGACCGCCTGATCGAACGGGGCGACCATCTGGCCGCGGGCGAAGAAGCCGAGATCGCCGCCGTTCTGCGCGGAGCCGGGATCCTGGGAGAACTTCTTGGCAAGATCGGCAAGTTTGGCGCCCTTCTTGATCTGCGACAGAAGATCGGCCGCCTGCGCCTTGGCCCGGGCCTTGGTGGCGCCGTCGGCCTGTTCTTCGGCGCGGATCAGGATATGGCTGGCGTGCACCGACTCCGGCTCGTGGAAGCGGGGCTTGTTCTGATCGTAGAACGTCTTGAGATCGCCGTCCTGCACCTTGACCTGCGGCTCGATCTCTTTTTGCAGCATCTGATTCACGACCAGCGTGTCCTCCGTCTCCTTGCGCAACTGCTCGGCGGTCACGCCTCGAGACTGGAGCATCTGGTTGAACGCGGCTTCGTTGGGAAACTGCTTCTTGAGATCCCCCAACTGCTTGTCCAATTCCCACGGCGCGGCCACCAGTTTCCGCGCATGGGCCTCCTGGGCGAGCAGGTGGAACCCGATGATGCGATCGAGTACCTGGCGGTACACGGCGTCCCGCTGTTCGGGCGGCACGGCGCTCTGGGCCCGCTGTTCGAGCGTCCGCACGGCCATTTCCAGCTCTGTTCGTGTGACATTCTCGCCGTTGACCCTGGCGAGCACGTCTGGCAATTGAGCGGGAACCGGCTTGGGGGCGCCCGCTGGTACAGCGGCGGGCGCGGTCGCGGCGGCTGGCGTGGCGGCGGGAGCGGCTGCCGGCTTGGCCGCCTCCTTCTTTCCGCAGGCGGCGGTGGCAGACAGAGCAAGAACGGCGAGGACGACCAGGCTTCTCTTCACGGTAACTCCCTGAAAGACAAAAACGGATCCCACGGTACCAGACCGTCTGCCGATACGCAAGGCGCGGAGATGGGGCTGGTGTTTCGCTGTTGCGTCGAAGGCGGGAGGTTTGCTACAGTCAAAGCCGGTACACGCACCAAAGCCTTGACGTCCCATCTTTTCGATCCGCCAGAGCAGTCACATATCGCGCCAACCAGCGGCATATCGCCGCGTCAACACGAGGTGAAATAACAGCGTGTCAGTCCGGTTGTTTCTTGGAAATCTCCCTTACAGCGCGACAGAGGCCGATGTTCGGGCCCATGTCACCAGCGTCGCGCCACCGCTGTCCGTCGTTCTCCCGATGGATCGCGAAACAGGCCGCCCTCGCGGATTCGCGTTCGTGGACTACGCGGATCTGGCCGCGGCCACCGAGGTCATTCGCCAGCTGAACGGCCAGCCGTTCATGGGGCGGACCTTGTCGGTGAGCGAAGCCCGACCCAGAGAAGAGCGGGGACCGCGTCCCCCGATGGGTTCGTCGTCTGGCTTCAGCCCGCGACCGGGTGGGCCGCCCGCGTTTGGCGGCAGCGACGGCGCGCCCCGGCGAGAGCGCAATTTTGGTCCTCCCGCACCACCAAAAGGCAAGAGAACGTCGCAATCAAAGGGGCGGCCGGAGAACGCGCCAAAGGGGCCGATCAAAGTGCGCGGCGGGAACCGCGTGTTCGACGTGGACGACGCGGCGGTGGACGCCGCGGCATCTGATCCGTTCGATGATTTCGCCACGAGCCTGCCCGAGGACGTCAAGCTGGCCGACGAATCGGGGGACAAACAGAGCGACGAATAAGCTCTAAACGGGCGGATGCCGCACCGGTCTGCGCCCGCAGGTGCAGCCCCGCCTCGGCTTGCGCGTGCGTCGTGCGGTGCTCATCTTCGACGACGCGCTGAGCCCCCGCGCGTGCTCAGTCGTTTGCGAACTCCGGATACAGCGTCTTCAGACATTCCGGGCAGAGGCCTTGAGAAAATGCCCCGCCGGTGTCGGCCGTGATATGGGTGCCGGTGTCCTTCCAGTCACCGTTCTGGTCGCGGATCTTCTTACACGACGCGCAAATCGGGACGAGCCCCCTCAACCACTTGATGTCCTCTGGAGAGAGCCGCGTATCGGGCACTGTTCTTCCTCAATGGATCTCAGGAAATATCGGAACACGGTCGCATGCGTGCGCGGGGCGGACAATGGGGTAATGATGGCAGGTGCGCTCGGTGCGCTCAGTGTGTCGCACAAGGCGACAGACAGGCGACAGACGGGCTTGACGGGCGCGCGCCTCGATGCGAGAGTGTCAAGCGTGCCAATAGTTACGACCGCTGAGCTGGCCAAACGCGTGGGTTGTTCGGCGAAGTTCATTCGCGACGAGATTGCCGCGGGTCAGATTAAGGCGATTCGCATCGGCCGGAAGAACCGGTTCGGGTCGCGGCTGCTCATCTCCAAGGCGGAGGCGCATCGGTACTGCAAGAGCCTGGGCGTGTCGGACGACACGTTGCCCCCGGCGATCGCGGCGTTGTGGAACATCATGACCGCGACGCCAACAGCCGCCTGCCTCATCAAGGACGGCGTCACCGTCTCTGCCAATCGCGCTCTGGTAGAACTATCGGGGTACGCGCTGAGAGAAATGGTCGGCGTCAGGGCGTCGAATTTCACGGCGGACCCCGACCATCAGTTCTCGACCCCGCCAACGGTCGCCCGTCACGCCGACCGGGTGGCGATGCGACACAAGACTGGTACCGAGGTCGCAACCCTCATTACCCGCCTGCCAGTCGTCGCCGATGGGGCACACTACGTCCTCGCCCTCATTACTCCGGTGGATCCGTAGTTGGCGGTTCCGGGTTCGGGAGCTCTCCTTCGGCCTTGCGAAGCACGGCGGCCGGTGGGATACTCTGCCTGTTCCCTGCAGAGTCCCCCTCCACGTGTGCGGGCCGACCTCGTCTGGTGTCGCCACGCAAGGTGGTCGATCGAGCGGTTGCAGATGGAGCCGGGTTGACGTCACCAGTTTCGAACCCATGATCCCGAACGCATGAAATCTCGCGCCGAAGGTTAAGACCGGTGCGCGACGGTTCCCGGGTTCCAGGCAATGGGTTGGTGATCGCCGTCACTCCAGCAACTGACGGCGGGCAAGAAGGGTGGACGCAATGAGCACCGACGATCGCCGACCTGACGACGCCGACGGTTCGCTCGATCGCGGGCTGGCGGCGCCCGACGCCAATAAACGGGACGGTGGAGACGACGCCCGCCTGCCTCCCAGTGCCGAATGGGAAGGCCTCTTCGACAATCTGACGGACATGGTGACCGTTCATGATGGTCAGTTCAACATCATCCATGCCAACAGGAGTGCGCGTCGAATGCTGAGTCTGCCACTATCGGGCAGGCTCACAGACTCGAAGTGCTTCGCGTGTTATCACGGTACAGAGAAGCCGCCCGCCGGGTGTCCGAGTTGCCGGTGTGCCGAAACACTGGAAGAGATAGTCTCTGAAGTGTTTGAACCCCATCTGAACCGGTATCTGGAAGTTCGAGCCATACCGAGACTTGACGCTCATCGCCGGTACATCGGAGTGGTGCATGTCGTCAGGGACATCACCGAGCGCAAGCGGGCGGAGCAGGCGCAACGGGAAAGCGATGAACAGTACCGTCTGGCGGTCAATGCCACGAACGACGGGATGTGGGACATCAATTTCCGGGACGGCACCGCTCGCTTCAACACGTCGTATGTGGAGGCCTTCGGCAGACCTTCCGAGAATGAGGATCCGTGGCTGTGGTGGATCGATCACGTTCATCCAGATGATCGCGATCGGACGCTCTCCAGTTTCGACGCCGCCGTGAACGGGCCGGCCGACGTCTGGAAGTGCGAATACCGTTTTCGTCGCATCGATGGAACCTGGGCCAACACCTATGACCACGCCTACATCAGGCGCGACAGTACGGGGAAGGCCGACTACGTGATCGGGGCACTGGCAGACATCACCGAGCGCACGTCGCGCGAGGAGGAGAAGGCGCGGCTGCTGGCCATCATCGAGGAATCCCCGGATTTCATCGGAGTCGCCGACGTGCAGGGGAACCTCCAGTATCACAACCGGGCCGCGAAGCACATGGTGGGGTTGCCCGACGATGCGGACCTCTCTCATATGAAGATCGGGGACATGCATCCGGCTTGGGCCGCGAAACTGATTGAAGAAGAGGGTATCCCTGCCATCTTCAGGGGCGGAACATGGCGGAACGAGAACGTGTTGCTGCATCGGAATGGAAGTGAAATACCTGTTTCCCAGGTGCTGGTGCTTCACAGGAACTCGACTGGAGAACCGAAGTTCATTTCTACCATCATGCGCGACATCACCGCACCCAGGCGGGCCGAGGAGGAACAGGCGACACTCCAGACCCAGCTCCAGCAGGCCCAGAAGATGGAATCGATCGGCCGCCTGGCGGGCGGCGTGGCGCACGACTTCAACAACATGCTGGGCGTGATCCTGGGACATACCGAGTTGGCGCTCGAGCAGGTGGATCCGGCCTTGTCGCTCCATGTCGACCTCGAGGAAATCCGCAACGCGACGATGCGCTCTGCCGACCTGACTCGCCAACTGCTCGCCTTTGCCCGCAAACAGGCCGTCGCACCCAAAGTCCTGCACCTGAACGACACGGTGGCGGGCATGCTCAGGATGCTGCAGCGGCTCATCGGAGAGAACATCGACCTCAAGTGGCAGCCGGGTGAGGACCTGTGGCTCGTCAAGGTGGACCCGTCGCAGATCGATCAGATCCTGGCCAACCTGTGCGTCAACGCCCGAGACGCCATCTCGGGCGTCGGCAAGATGACTCTCGAAACGGGCAACAGCACGCTCGACGAAGGCTACTGCGCCTCGCACACGGGCTGCGTGCCAGGGGAGTATGTGCGGCTCGCGGTCGGCGACGATGGCTCGGGCATGACTCCCGAAACGGTGGCCCACGTCTTCGAGCCGTTCTTCACGACCAAAGTGATGGGCAAAGGCACCGGTCTGGGATTGGCGACGGTCTACGGCATCGTCAAGCAGAACTCGGGTTACATTGACGTCAACAGCGAGTTGAATCTGGGAACGACCTTCACGGTCTACCTGCCCCGCCATGTGGGAGAAGATGAGAAGGCGCGGCCCGAAGGCGCGGCAACAACGATGCTGCGCGGCGACGAGACGATCCTGCTCGTGGAGGACGAGCTGTCCTTCCTGACCCTGACCCGAAGGATGCTTGAAGAGCGGGGGTACACCGTGTTGGCGGCCAGCGGGCCGGGGGAAGCCCTCCGTCTGGCCAGGGAGCACGCCGGCAAGATTCATCTGTTGATGACCGATGTCGTGATGCCAGAGATGGACGGCCGGGCGCTGGCCACGAGCCTGCTGTCGGTTCTTCCTCTGGTTAAGTGCCTGTTCATGTCGGGTTACACCACCGATGTCATCGCCCAGCATGGCGTGCTGGATGAAGGCCTGCATTTCATCCAGAAACCGTTCGGTATCGACAGTTTGGCTGCCAAGGTCAGGGAAGCGCTGGACGCCGGATAGATCTGACTTGTCGATGGCCGCTTCGCGGGTTGGTCCGTTAGTCTGAAGTTCCGCGCTGTCGACAGTAACTGATTGCATACTTTCTGGCCGAAACCTGTATCTTTCCGTAGGTTTTGTGGGCGCATAATGTAGTCACTAAATATGGCTTGACAGATCGGGTTGGTAGCCCTATATTGTGCGTAT
>JAPKZO010000020.1:33108-42955 GCA_026393755.1 Acidobacteriota bacterium | reverse complement strand
TCGTCTCCGACGCGATCTTCCCCCTGATGTAGCGGGTGCCAAAGTCATGCCGGAACGTACGGGTGATTGTGCGGGCATCGTCGCCGGTGAGATCGATCAGGTAGGGTTCACCGTAGTCGCACCAAGCGGCGTTGTTACAATGGTACAAGTACGTGACGCCATACGTGTGGCCGTCGCGCACCGTCGTCCGAAATTGGGGCGGAAACACTGATGGCGGAGCCGGCGGCTGCGGGAGATTGTTCGGGTAGTTTGGATATGGCGCGAGACTCCATCCTGTCTGAATCTCGAAGGAGAGTACCGTCTCGGTTTCCCGCAGCGCACCGTCCTGGTAGGTGTCGCGCTTCATGTAGGCGAAATTCGGTGGCGTATCCCCCGAGTACGCGACTTTCGCACCGCCTGGACCATGGACCGTTCGGCTGTACGGCTCGCCGGGAGCCGTAGACGAGTACTCGAATGTCCAATGGCCCGCCGGAATATCCGGTCCGCTGGCATCGCGCGCCGTCACCACCCGCGTGTAGCACGAGGTGCTGGTATCGACACTGCAGGGGTGCTCGTAACGATCAAAGCTGTAGACAACCTGACCTCCCGACGGCATCGTGGCTGTGAGGACGGGGTTGCCGACGGCATCGTGGTAGCTGAACGTCCACGCGAGGCCGGTTGGGAGCGTCACGGTCGTCAGCCACTCCCCGGTCCATCCGTATACCCACGTCCGTCGGCCATCGCTGACAGACGTGAGCTTGTCTCCCTGCCACCCAAAGATGACCTGCCTCACTTGTCCACCGTGAAGATCCTGGGTGATCGTAGTGATGCGGAACCCCGATCCGCCGGAAGCAGGTTCGTACTGGTACTCCAGCGTATTCCCAAACGGATCAGTGACCCGCGTTGGATACCGGCGGTTCAGGATCGCCTGCTTCAGTGCGTACTCGATCACGACGCCGTTCGGCCTCTCGAGTCGGTTGGTACGGCGGTCATACCGTTCGAAGCTGCCCGTGAGGAACGCCTGTGTGTGCCCATTGACCATCTCGACGCCACCCATGGGCGTTCGGGCGCCGTCACCGGTCACCATCACCGGATACGGGCTGGTCTCCCACTAGCCGGTGTCGTCGGCATTGGCGTCGGCCGAATCGATATATCCCGGTCCGACCGACCAGGCCATGCTCTTGCTGTTGAAGGACCGCGTGACCGTCAGGTCCAGCAGACCGTTTCCCGGGAACGCGATGTCGACAAATGACAGCAAGACGTTGCCGGATACCAGATCGATGTTCTCGAAAGGAAGTAAACCAAACGACGGGTGGGCCGGCTTGAAACCTTGGCTCGCAAAGACGGACGTGCCGTCATCCGGGTCGGGACTCGCGGTAGCCATGCGACCCGTGACTGTTGTCGCGACCAGCCCGACAACCATGACGAGGACGGTCCGGAGGGTCCGAACGGTGGCTGCGGTGCAAGGTATGGGATGGAAAGAGAAACGATGGCTATTCATCGGCGCTCCCGGGTACGCTCGGAATCCTGACCAAGGGGGCACTAGGGCGGGGGCGATACTGTGCATCGATTAGCCCTTCCTGTGCAAGAGCGTAGCCACGCTGTGACGGAACTGCGCTCGAAATATTCTCTGTGCAAGAACGCTTGACACGCGCGACAGGATCCGATTAGCCCCAAACGCCGGATCACGTGATTGCGTCCGGGCCGTCACCGCATGGACGGGTGAGAACCGGTCGGCAGCGGCATCAGCGACGCGGCGTCCGCTTGTTCGTCGTTCGGGATGCGACCTCGGGTGATGCGGTCCTGCGCACCCGTGGGGATGACGGGACACGTGGCGTCTTGAACCGTCGGTCGAGCACCCACACGCCGCGCGAGGCCTACCACCTGAGCCGCCTGGGCCTTCTTCGCGCAGACCGGGCACAACGGGCGTCCGAAACGCGATCGCGTCGACAGCACGATGTCCCAGAAGTGCTTGGATACAGCGGTGCCGTTCTTGTCCGTTCCCGAGTAGTGGTCGATCTCCCCACCACAGTCGACGCAGTCGTGGTTCGGATAGGCCCAATCGGGAATCAATGGCTGTTCCGTCCATCCGCCCTTCTTGGTGTCATACCCGTACCCGTGCTTGCCGAAGGCGTAGAAGTACTCGCCAGGCCCCCACTTGGACATCGCCCGTTTGTAGGCCTGGGCCTCTGCCGAGGTGATCCAGTTTTCGTCCGCCGTGTCCTTGGCGCCGGTCGAATCCTGCCACACCCATCCAAGAAGAGGTCCCGCCCAGACCCCGACCCGCACCACCGCACCCACCTTGTGGCCGGCGACGTCGCGAGCCGGTTCGAGCACGTTGGGGTGGCCGTTCTCGTCTTTCTGCTTCCAGTCGGTCTTCGCTTTGATGACCTTCAGGAAGGGCACGTGATCCACGCGCACGACTTCGGACTGCCAGAATCCGACGCCAACGACGGCGTTCATGCGTGCGCTGTACACGCGCGAATCCGCATACGCCGCGGCCACCGCCGTGTTGTTCCGGTAGTCCACGGTCTGGGGCAGGAACTCCACGACACTCGGGTCAAAGGGCTCTCGCAGCTTCTCCAGCGTCTCCTCCCACCCCACCAGATATCCCGGCAGTGCATCCGTGCTGTTGGCCATGACGATGTTGTTCCGAGGGATCGGGCCGACCGGCGCCTCCGGTGCGTCCGGCGTCACTGCAGGTGCGATCCTGCTACTTGGGGAGCTTGATGATGCGGATGTCTGGGCCCCACATGGTCTCGTCGGGCGACACGTGGAAGACCTGCGGGCCCGCCTGCAGGTATGGGTCGTAGCGGTTGATGCCTTCGGTGCTGATGACCAGGTAATCGAATCCGTCCTTCACGTAGGACTCGAGCGGCCGATCAATGATGCGCTCGGTGAGGGTGACGTCCAGTCCGGCGGAGCCGAGGTACGTCGGGCCGTTGTTCTCAACAGCCACCCGCGAGCCGGTCGCCGAGTGCCCCCATAGCCACGTCGAGGCTACGGTCCTCGTGTCTGGCCTCTGGAAGGCCTGGAGCCACCGGGCCGACCCCACGCCGAACTGTACGACAAACACGAGCGTCGCACAGATCGCGAAGGCGGCGCCGAGTTTCCCCTTCCCGGGTGCCGCGTACAAGCTGATCACGCGGGCGATTGCCACGATCGGTGCGGCCGCCAACAGACAGACCATTGGCGCAAGCGGGAGCGCATAGCGAGCGAAGACGATGCCACCGTGCGTCGCGAGGACGTAGGAATACACGACGGCAAAACCCACCGGGATCAACCACCTCGCTTGCGTGGCCTTGCGCGCCAGGACGAGAAACACGCCGGCGCCGGCCGTCGGCATCCAGAACCACGCCGACAACGCGAGGTGCTTGTAGTAGATCAGCCAGACCGGATCGCCGGCCGGGCTTCTGCCCTTCGTCGCGAACTTGCCGAACTCGGCGCCAAAGCCCTCGAGAAAGTTCGGCAGATCGAGCAGCGTGTACGGCGCGCCGACGAGGAACGCCACCGCGGTGGCCCCCACCGCCGCAGCGGCCTTACGGGCCCTGTCCGACGACGACCGGTCGAAGACCAACCACGCGATGACCACCGCAACCGACACGACCCCGCCGTTGTACTTCGCGGCCGCCGAGAGCCCCGCCGCCACGCCCGCCCAGGCGTAGGCCGACACGGTGCGATCCTGACCCGCCCGGATGGCCAGCCACACGCTCAGCGTCGTCAATGCGGTCATCGGCACGTCGGTCAGCATGAAGTGCGATTCCCGCACGTGCATCGGCAGCACCGCGAGCATGGCCGCCGCCGCCAGCCCCAACCGTGGTGAATCGAGATCGCGCCCTATGCGGTAGGTGATCCACACGGTCGCGGTGCCGACCAGGGCCGTGACCACTCTCCCGACCTCGAACACCGCGGCGATGTTCATCCGAGACAGGGAATTCCACTCACCCCGGAGCACGCCCAGCAGATAGCGCGCTCCCGCGTCGAGCGCGTGGAGGTAGATGACCAGCGATGGGTAGTTCCACGCGTGCGTGTTCCAGTCGCCGGTCTGCAGGATTCGCAGCGCTCGGCCGACAATGAGCGGCTCGTCTATGCCTGCGGCAAACGGCACGCCCGCCAGGTGATGCCTGAGGCGCACGGCAAGCGCCGCCATGAGAATCAGCAAGAGAAGGCCGCGCTCGAACATCGGCGAGGGCGGGTCTAATGGGTTCTCGGAAGCGATCGGGCGTGGAGCGGTGGAGGTGCCGATCATCGCCAAGAGGATAGCACGCGCAAACCGCGATGGGTGCCCACCGGCCAGTAGCGCCCGGCCGATGAGCACCCGCAGATCGTCCCTCCCGCGCACGGGTATCGCGTGATCAGTCGGACGGCCGTCTGGGCTGGCGCACAAAGACGACCAGGGCGATCGTCACCGCGACAACGGTCACCGGCACGGCCGGGCCGCGCCACTGTTCCGGCACCGCCACTAGAGCCAGCGCCGCCAGGGGCCCGGCCAGCAGCACACCGACAAGCACGCTAACGAAGACCGAGGTCGGTTTCGACATCGCTCGCCTCCAGCTTGAGGGGAATCGAGGAACACCCAATCAAGCGAAACCAGGCTGATTCAACGCGGATGACCCACGCAAGGGCACAGACTTCCCTGAGAGGGTTGTACCACGCAAAGCTGTAGACGCACGCCTCGTAGTCTTGCCACGCCGCGACGACTTCGACGACCCAGGCCTCGTAGCATGTCGGTCCGGCCGGGTCCGGCTCGGCAATCAGATCCGACTCGCCCGACGCCATCGGTTCTGCCATGGCGGTGATCGGGCTCGGGCCTTCTCCCTTGAGTACGCCAATCATCACATCGATGATGTCGACGGCGGTCCCGGGACCGGTGCATCGAGTGGAAGGCGTCAACATGCTCCGCATCGCGCGAAAGCGGCGAATCGCCGACGACCCGGCCAACACCTGCTGAAGCCGATCGAGATCGCGCTCAGTGAGGGTCTCGGGCCCAAGATCAACGGTGTGACCCCGTCGCGACACCCGCAGACGGGCGGCCCGGCCGGTCACCGTCAACAGGTCGTCGGCCGTGCGGAGCGCCAGATCGAAATCCCCGTTTGCCTGCAGGGTCTTGCTGACCTTGAGGTTGTCGCCGTCAATCTCGATCTGCACGGCGTCAGATCCTAGACGGATCAATCGCATCTCCGTTCCCGTGCGTTCGTCGAACACGTGCGTCGCCGCCCGCCAGGCATGTTCACTTTGAGGGGAACCGAGACGAGGTGGTGTGACTTGCCGGCACGGATCCGCTTCGGCGGCAAGCGCGGCGCCGGCCGTCGCTAACAATCCTGCCAGGCCCCATGAAATGGCACGTCGAATCATCATCTTCTCCTCCGGCCTGCTCGCCCGCTTATGCGGGCGACAGCCTGATGAACCGACGCACGACCTCGATCGCCGCTGTCCGGGCGAACCTGCCGCGTCAGCTGGTGTGGACCGGTGGCTTCCGGCTGGCGCGACGATCGTCGCGCCTGTCGACCTCGTGACTCACGCGTCGCCTCGATTCCTGGTCGAGGCCCGCGCGCCCGACCGGCGTCGTTTGCCTGCGAAGGCGCCGGCGCGAGGCCGGCGCCACACTCGGACCCGCCGATTCTACAACGAGGCTGCCGTGTGCATCGCGTGCTCGCCGAGGGACGTACGCACACGGACCGGCGGGCTGATCACCTGCGCACGCGGTTCCGGCAACGGCACCAGGTAGGCCTGGAGGGTGTGATAGCTGATGTCGAGCAACTGACACGCCTCGCGCTTGTTGTAGCCGCACCGCTGAAGCACCAGACGGACGTATCGCGCCGCCCACGCTCTGAGCGAGTCGCGGGCGTCCGCGGCCGATTCGAAGACCTCCTTGTAGGGCCCTCGAACCGCCGCCGGCAGATCGTCGAGTCCGATGCACTCCCCTCGCGCCGTCGTCAACGTGGACTCAATCAGCCGTTCGAGCTCGCGAACGTTTCCTGGCCAGTCGTACGTCACGAGCGCGTCAATGGCGGCGGCCGACAGCTGCAGTTGGCGGTGCGGACGAAGTCGTTCAAGAAAGTACTCGGCCAATTCGATGATGTCTTCCCGGCGGGACCTGAGCGATGGAACGATCAACTCAACGCCACTGAGCCTGTAGTAAAGATCGTACCGGAACAGCCCCTGTTCGGCCATGTCGAGCAGACGACGATTCGTGGCCACCACCAGACGTGTGTCAATTCGCCGCGAATCGTGGCCCCCGACCCGCTCGACCGTGCAGTCCTGGATGGAGCGAAGCAGTTTTGCCTGCGCCTGCGGCGCCAGGTCGGCCACTTCGTCCAGAAAGAGCGTTCCGCCGGCCGCATGCTCGAACTTGCCCTTCCGGCCCCGCACGCCGGTCGCCGTGCGATCCTCGATCCCGAACAGTTCCGCTTCGAGCAGCGTATCGACCAGGGCGGCGCAATTGACGGCAACAAAGGGACCTCGTCGACGCGCGCTCAACTCGTGAATCTGACGCGCCACCAGCTCCTTGCCGCTGCCGCTGGCCCCCTCGATGAGGATGGTAAAATCGGTGGCGGCGACCCGTTCGATGCGCTCGCGCAGATCCCGCATGGACCCGCTGCTGCCAATCAGCGGCGCCGCGCCGTCTCTGACCCGCGACGTCGGGGGAACCACCGCGCGGCAACCCGGTCCCCGGTGTTCGACCTCGGCCACCATCGCACAAAGCGCGATGGCTCGATCCAGAAGACGCCGCTGGCTCTCGGTCAGCACCTGTCCCTCGTGCAGCGCCACTTCGATCTGAAACGGGGGAAGCGTGGGACCGATCGGGGCCGGCACACGCAGAACGCCAGGCGTGTCGGCCCATTCCTCGCGCGTCCAGGTTGCACTGTGCGCCATCCGAAATCGGACCGACCTGGCCGACAATCGGCGACACATCATCGTCTCGATGGCGCCACCGACCGACCAGGTCTGCCGGGCTGCACTTCCCCGCCCTCGGCGCGTGGCGATGACTTCCTCGAGAACACATTGTCCCGGCGTGAGAGGAATCATCTCGCACCCGCCCCGCGCCGGACTCTCGCACATGATCTTGTTGCTCATCTCGACGATCCGTATACAACCTGCGCGCCATGATGGCGATCGGCCGTAACCCTGCAGCCCGCCGTCCACGACGACCGCGGCCACGGCGGACGGTTGGGCACTTCGTTCCCGGACACCTTCGGCGGTCGTGTCGATGGGTAGCTGCTACACGCGTCGAAGCGGAGGCCAGCCCGGAAGCGGAGGCCTGAACGGGCGTCCAGCGACCAGACTCTCGCGTGGATGACCGTGGCCTGACTTACCACGGCTGTCCGAGTAGAGAACGCACGGATGGCCAGGCTCGCTCCTGGTTCGAGGCGGGCTGACGTCTCGACCAGGGCTCCACCGGCAGATATGTCGATCACATCCACAGTGACCCCTGTTCGAAGTCCCAACGTCAACCCGCTTTCGGTCGCATCGGTGGGGCGTCGGTTTGCGCGTCGACGATCTTGATTCATGGTGGCGTCCATTGGTGCTCCCCTTGGGAGTAACGCAGGATCCGGATGCGTCCCGTCGCCCCAAGTACCCTGACGGCGTACTGTTCTCCGGTTCGCCCCGACAGATAGAGCGTGCCGGAGGTGGCGGTGCCAGTGGGACTGAAGGACAACAGATCGCTTCCACCGACCCGCACAGGGTCTGCACCCGCGATCGGGCTGCCGCTGTCGATATCGGTCACGCCACTCGCGATTGAGAATCTCACTCCGACGAAGTGGTCCGAGAGCGATTCCCATGCTGACACCTGCGCATCCGCACCAGTCCCGATGTCGGTTGTTCGCACGCCGTTACGGTTGCCGTCGGCGAACAGGGCGTATCGAACCGTTTCACCGCCGCGCTCAAACCGGTAAGCGACATGCGTCCCGCGCCGAATGGCGTCCATGCGGCCCTGCTGAAGCCGCGTGGCCAGGTAGCGGGCCGCGCCGCTGGTCGCAATTCGATCGTTCTGGCTTCCGAGAGTGGGTACAGCCATGGCGCCCACCACCAAGGTTGCCGCCAGCACAATCAACAGTTCGGCCAGCGACGTGCCGCGCTGCGGGTCGCGGGCGCGCGCTGCGCCCGCCCCCAACTCACGCCTGCTCGGTGTCACTTGTCGGTGCCAGGCCGATCAGCCTTCACCGGGGTGACGGTGATGAGCGTCCTGAGCTTCAGAAAGCCCTTCTCGCCGATGCCGCGGACATTCATCAGATCTTCGATCTTCTTGAACCCGCCGTTCTTCTGGCGGTACTCGATGATGAGCCCGGCGGTCTTGGGGCCGACACCAGGCAATCGATCGAGTTGCTCGAGGGTCGCGGTGTTCAGGTTGACCAGGACGACACCAGACGACTTGGTGTCCTGTGCGGGACGAGGGTCGGCGACTGCCGTCCACGCCGGCACGAGAACAAAGAGGGTCAGCACCAGCACACACAGACGGTTGAACGAGTTGCGCATCTCCATGCTCCTTTGAAATCGAGCGGCGTCAGGCCGCCCGCATGGTCCGGCGCCACCCGACGCTTCCGGGGAGGTCGGGCACGGAAGCGGCAGATGAAGCGCCAGACCGCAGGCATGGAGAGCAAAGCGAGAGCCAGCCGCGGCACCAGGAACCCGCCGTTGTATCTAATTGCAGGAACTGGGAATGGACGGGAGGACGAACGGAGACGCCCTCATCGAGGCGGCCTGACCATCGGCCGGGGGATCCGTGGTTGACGGAATCTGCGGGAGTGACCGCTCTACCCCACTTGAGCGGGCAACCTCGGTTGACGACGTGAGAGAACACTCCCGGAGTGATTATCGGTGGTGTCCGGGGACAATCACTCCGGGAGTGATTGACTCGCCGGGTCGCTCTTGAACCACGCGATCGTTTGCGCCAGCCCGTCTTCCAGGCTGACCGTCGGTTCGTAGTGCAGCACGGCGCGCGCGCGCGAGATGTCGGCTTGTGAGTGTCTGACGTCTCCGGCCCGCTCCGGTCCATACCTGGGCGTGATGTGGGTTCCGGCCAGGCGCTGCACCACGCCAAACACCTGGTTCAGCGAAATCCGTCCACCGGTTGCGACATTGAACACGTGACCGGCCGCCCCCGAGGCGTGGCACGCCTTGAGCACGCCGTCGACGACGTTGGCAACGTAAGTGAAGTCCCGCGTCTGCTCGCCGTCTCCGTGGATCGTCGGCACGCCCCCCGCGACGACCGCGCGGGCGAACACCGAGAGCACGCCCGAATACGGCGAAGACGGATCCTGTCTCGGCCCGAAGACGTTGAAGTACCGCGTCGATACCGTCTCCAGTCCGTAGAGCGCCGTGAACATCTGACAGTATTGTTCTCCGACGACCTTCTGCAGCGCGTACGGCGAGAGCGGCAGCGGCACCATGTCTTCGTGTTTTGGGAGGGTTGGCTGATTCCCGTACACAGACGACGACCCGGCGTAGATCATTCGTCTGACGCCCGCATCCCGTGCTGCCACCAGCACGTTGAGCGTGGCGTCGACAATTGATCGGTGCGAGGTCACCGGATCAGCGACCGAGCGCGGCACCGATGGAATCGCCGCCTGGTGCAGGACGTAATCCATCCCCGCCACCGCCTGACGCGCCACGGCCGCATCAGCCAGATCGCCCTGGATGAATTCGACGGACGAAGCGACAGCGGCGAGATTCCGCAGCGAGCCCGTGACGAGACTGTCCACCACGCGGACGCGTTCACGCCGGCGCACCAGTTCCTCGACCATGTGCGAGCCGATGAATCCCGCGCCTCCCGTCACCAGGTATGCCGCCATCACTACTCCTCAGAGGAATCGAACCGATTTCAAGACCCGTTCTCGCGGCCCGGAAGCAGACCGCCACACGCAGG